>NZ_RWIO01000083.1:0-75781 GCF_009764655.1 Pseudomonas sp. PB105 | reverse complement strand
CTGGTGCGATACAACCGTGTCCACTCAAACGGCAGAATCCCGTCTAAAACACCGTCAGTCAGCGTAAGTAATTCTTCGCCGGTGACCATCGACACCGGGCAGCCGTTGGTCACGGTCTTATCCGAAGCCGCAGCAGCATCCCCCTTCGGATTCGTCGCCACGGCAGGCGCGTCGTCGACATGTTCCTGGCGAACCAACAGCGTCCGCTGAGTCTTATTACGAACCGCCGGCACCGCGTTCGAAACCAGATTCTCCCCAGCCTTCAACGGCGCAGCCGGCACTGCCTTGATCGGCGTCGCTGCACCGCCCAAGAGCAAAGGCTTGAGCGCCTCCGAGTGCGCGTCCAACTTCGGCCCCACGAGGTGATCGGCCAGCAACTCCAACAACGCCCGCGCCCGTTTGGATTTGATAGTGCTCAGCGTCTGTGCGCCCATGCGTAGCGCCACACCCGTCCCAGCCGTCGCCCACATCAGCAGCAGGTTGATCAGCACTTCACCGGTGACCTCGCCCAGCAATTCATACATCTCTGGCGGTGGCAGCAGGCGTATCCAGCTGACGATCGCCGAGACATAAATGAACAACAGCGGCTCATCGCTAAGCACCAACAAACTCTTGGCAATCGCTTCGCTGCCCAGCTTCAGTAGTTCATCAAGCTCAGCCTGAGAGAGGTACGCCAACAACTGCTGGCTGTTGGCCTTGAGATTCGCCAGCAGGTCGTACAACTGGGCAATGTTGTCCCACAGGTTGTAGAGCGCCTTGGCCATCCCGGTGGAAAACGCCACGCCCTGCATCGCGCTGCGTTGCAAAGAGCTGGCGCTGGCAAAATCCTTCCATTGGGGTTGGAAAGTCGCCGTCCACTCTTCCCGCAGCCGACCCTCTAGCCCCGCAATCACCGACTGATAAGACGCATACAGCGCCTTGACGTGATCCTGAGACACAGTGGGGTAGAAGGTGATTTGGTACGGCTGATTGCGATCACACTCGGTGATTTCGAGGATGCCGCTGGGGCCGATAGTCCGATGCAGCGGCGCGCCCATCGGGCTGCCATCCGCCGCAATGGCTTGGAGCATCACTGGCGTATTGCCGATAGGTACAAAGCGGGTGCTTTCGAACATATGCACCAGGGTCAGCGAGCCCTGGGCACTGCACATGGCGACCGTTTTACTGGGTGCCTTGGACGAAACCGGCGCGACCAGCTCTACCTCGTCGCCCACCTTGAAGACCTGCTCGACCTCCAGCGCCGAACCGCTCCAGAAGCTTTCGGCCCAGGCATCAAAGGTGTTCAGGCAATTACGGAAGTCTCCGAAGACGCGCTCACTATCTGGCGCCTTGGGATCCATGGGGGCCAGGACGAAGCTGGCGATGACGGGAATCAAGAGGCAGCCCTATGTGGCAGGGCGGTCATTGAGAAGTACATCGGCGGTCCCTCGCACTGAATCATCAGGCGAGAGACTTTGGAGAGGTTCGTCAGATAAAGAAGTCGGCGTTATTCGCCAGCATGGCTAGGAGGTTTCGCCAAAATTTCGGGTAAATGGTGGGGCTAGCGTAGGAGTCGGATTACAGGTAGGGAAGTCCTACAGCTTCAGTTGCCCAATCGCTTTGCTCAACTCCCCGGCCAGCGTCGCCAGCTCATTGCTGGTCGTGGCCGAATCCACGGTCTGCTGCACGGTGTTTTCGGTCACATCGCGAATGCTCACCACTGCGCGGTTCATCTCTTCGGCCACATGGCTTTGTTGCTCGGCGGCGACGGCAATCTGGGTGTTGCTCTCGCGCATTTGCGCCACGGCGCCGGTGATTTCGGCGAGTGCCGCGCCGGCCTCTTGGGCTTGTTGCACGCAGTCGTCTGCCTTGAACGAGCTTTCCTGCATAAAGTCCACCGCGTCGCGGGTGCCCGCTTGTAGCGCTGAGACCATGCGGGTGATTTCGTCGGTGGAGCTTTGCACGCGTTTGGCCAGGTTGCGCACTTCGTCGGCGACCACGGCAAAACCCCGGCCCATTTCTCCGGCCCTGGCGGCTTCGATGGCGGCGTTGAGGGCGAGCAGGTTGGTCTGTTCGGCGATGCTGTGGATCACGCTGACCACGCCGTTGATTTTCTGGCTGTCTTCGGCGAGCTTCTGGATCATTTCGGCGGTTTGTTGCACACCGCTGGACAGCCCGGCAATCGAGTGTCTTACCCGCGTCACGACTGCCTGGCCGCTGCCGGCGAGGGTGTCGGCGGTCTGGGACAAGTCCCGGGTGGCGCCGGCATGTTGGGCGATGTGATAGACGGTGGCGGTCATTTCGTTGATGGCGGTGGCGGCCTGGTCGGTCTCGCTTTGCTGGCCGAGCATGCCGTGTTGCACCTCGTTCATGCTGCTGGCCAGGCGCGCGGCGCCTTCGTCGAGTTGCCGGGCAGTGCGCGCCACGGTGCTGACCACGCGTTGGTAGCCAGCCTGCATGGCATTGAACGCGCTGGCCATCTGGCCGACTTCATCTTTGCAGGCCAGGGGGACGCGGGCCGATAGATCGCCGGTTTTTTCCACGTGCAGCATGACGTCCTTGAGCGTGTTGAGCTGACTGAGCAGGAAGCGGATCAGCAACTGCGAAGCGCCCAGCATCGCGAGCATCAAGATTGCCACCGCCACGGCGTAATTGACGAAGCGTTCGCCGAACACCTGGCTCAAGCTTGGTGCATAGGCAAGCACGCCAATATATTGCCCGTCCGGGCGGGCGATGACTTCGGCGCCCATCAATGGATTCTCGCCAAACAGCGGCATGTGATTGAGTTCGACCCAACCGGTGGTGGTGCTCAGGGCTGACAGATCCAGATCGCCGAGCTGTGGGACTTGGCCTCGCGCAAACGTCAGCCAGTGCGCGTCCTTCGGCAGTGGCTGATCGGTTGGCCAGGCACCCAGCAATCGCCCCTGGGCCTGCGCCGACGCTTGGGACGCGGTGATGCGCGCCTGTTGTTCGAGCTGCACGGCGTACAGCACCAGCAGGAGGGTGGTGATGAAGGCAACCGCGTTGACGGCCCAGAATTTGTACTTCAGCGAGATATTGCTAAGCCAGGCACCCATGGAAGGTTTTCTCTGATAGCGGAAACAGCATTGGCAAGGTGCCATTATTGTGCCGCTATTCAGAAAGCCGGTTTTGACGTGGGTCAATGCGCCGCATCAATCCACGGTCGGCAACCCAAAAAAAGCGCGGGAACAGGCAGTGCTGTGTTCGGCCAGGTCTTGCGCGCTTTCATTGCGGTGCAGGGCAACTTCGCGCAGGACTTCTGTCAGGTAGGCCGGCTCGTTACGACCATTTTTCGGTTTGGGGCGTAGGGTGCGGGGCAGCAGGTAAGGCGCATCGCTTTCCAGCATCAGACGGCCTCGGGGAATTTCCCTGACGAGCGGGTGCAGGTGTGTCCCACGGCGTTCGTCGCAGATCCAGCCGGTGATGCCAATGTGCAAATCGAGGTCGAGGTAGCTGAACAGCGCCGCCTGTTCGCCGGTAAAACAATGCACCACGGCGGCGGTCAGGTGGTCGCGGTAGTCCTTGAGAATCTCCAGCAGGCGTTGGTTGGCGTCACGCTCATGGAGAAACACCGGAAGCTTTAGTTCGACGGCGAGGGCCAAGTGTTTTTCCAGGACTTTTTCCTGTTGTGGGCGCGGTGAGAAATCCCGATTGAAATCCAGGCCGCATTCGCCCACCGCACGTACCCGGGACTCACCGAGCAAACCGCGCAAACGCTGGGCGCTATCGCCGTTCCAGTCGCTGGCGGAGTGTGGGTGGATACCTGCGGTACTGAACAGGCGTTGGCCGCTTTCGTCGAGGTTGACGCACAGCTCCAGGGCCTGTGCGCTACCGTCGACGCTGGTGCCGGTGAGTACCAGTTGTTGCACGCCGGCGGCGTAGGCGCGGTCGAGAACGGCCTGGTGCTTGTCGTCGAAACTGGAGTTGGTCAGGTTGACGCCGATATCAATGAGTTGCATGGTGCTATCTCCGCCTGCGGCCGGAAAGCATATCAGAGCTGTAGATTTATAAGAAAAACGAAGAACTACAACGAGTTATAGCTGTCTTTGAACGTCGCAAGTGACATGGTGGTTGGCTGAACGCCTTGCACTGTGCCACCGTTGCGCGCAAAGCCTGCGCATAAAGCGCTCTGTTTCTGACCCCCACCGCGTCGTTTTTCGCGAGCGCGTTGGCCAGTATTCTTTCCGGAGAGCGGATGATCCGACCCTCGGCGTTGCTTATATTGTGCCTGACGTTATTGCTGCCCATGGCAGCGGTTGCGCGTCTGGACGGGCCGCTGGAAGTGACCAAGCCCGGCAAGGTTCGTGACCTGGCGCAAATTCGTTCCAGCCGCACCCTGCGGGTATTGGTCAACCAGAGCCGCAACAGCTCAGGCGAAGTGCAGGGCCAGGCGATCGGTGTCGAATACCACCGCCTGCGCGCCTTTGAGCAATACCTCAATGGTCACGCCCGGGATGGCCAGGAAATCAACCTCAAGATTATCCCCAAGGCCAAGGACCAGTTGCTCGGCGCGCTGGCCCGTGGCGAAGGCGATCTGGTGGCGCCTGGCGAATTACTGGATGTGAAGGCGGCTCATAAAGTCAGCACCAGTGACCCGATTGCCAGCGATGTTCCGTTGTGGCTGGTGGGTGTTAAGGGTGAGCGGCGGTTTACCAAGTTGGAGCAATTGTCTGGGCGAACCCTGGCGCTGACCACCGGCAGTGCGGCGGCGGACGCCATCAGCCAGGTCAATCAGAAGCTGGCCCTGCACAAGCAGCCACCGGTCAAGGTGGAATGGGTGGACCCGACCCTGGCGGTGGAAGACGTACTGGAAATGGTCCAGGCGGGGATTTTTCATCTCACTATCGTCGAGAAACCGATTGCCGAACGCTGGTCGAAGATCCTGCCCAAGTTGCGCTTCGACAAACAAGTCGTCATCAGCGAGCCCGGCGATGAATACTGGTTTGTGCGCCAGGATGCTTCGATGCTGCGGGCCAGTATTGATCGATTTCTCAAGACCTATCGCACGCCGTCAGATCAGGACGTGGCATTCCAGCGTATCTATAGACGCCTCTACCAAGTGCGTAATCCGCTGGCCCGTGCAGACCGTCAGCGCCTGGAAAAACTACGCCCTGTGCTGCAAAAACACGCCCGTGAACAGGGCATGGACTGGCTGAACCTGGCCGCACTGGCCTTCAAGGAATCTGCCCTCGACCCTGGGGCGCGCAACAGCGGCGGCCCTACCGGGCTGATGCAGATCACACCCTCCGCGGCGCAACGGGTGGGCGTCAGCAACATCGAAAATCTCGACAGTAATGTACAAGCAGGCGCGCGTTACCTGGCGTTGATCCGTCGCAAGTTCTTTTCCAGCCCCAAGCTCAACGAGCGCGAACGCATGGCCTTTGTACTGGCGGCCTACAACATGGGGCCGGAGCGGGTGCAAGGGATGCGCACCGAGGCCAAGCGCCGGGGACTGAATCCCAACCAATGGTTCTTCCAGGTGGAGCGCATTGCCATGGAGCAGGTAGGGATGGGCGGCGTCAGCTATGTTAATAGCGTGAACAAGTACTACTTGGCGTTTGATCGGGAGCGGGAGTCCCTGGAGCCGCCAGCGGCGAAGATTGTCTCACGCAAATAATCTATTTTATCGATATTAATTAGGCATTTTTTCGGCTTTTATCATTGCTTAAACTGATTAATATAGCGGCCAACCAACCTACTTCGAAAAGGATTTACCCCATGAGCCCAATGATTAAAAGCCTGCTGTCCACCCGTGCCGGCTACGGTCTGACCGTCCTGCGCATTGTCGTCGGCATCATCTTTGCCGCCCACGGTTCGCAAAAACTCTTCGGTTGGTTTGGCGGCTATGGCTTGGCGGGCACTGCGCAATGGATGGAAAGCATCGGCCTGGCACCGGGTACCCTGATGGCGCTGCTGTCGGGCGGAACCGAGTTCTTCGCCGGCCTGGCGCTGATCATCGGTTTGCTGGTGCGCCCGGCGGCATTGGGCCTGACCATTCTGTCGCTGGTGGCGATCTTCTCGGTACACATCCACAACGGCCTGTTCATGGCCAACAACGGTTATGAGTTCGCACTGGCCTTGTTGGGCGGTTCCCTGGCGGTGCTGCTGGAAGGTGCGGGCAAACTGTCTGCCGACCGCGCCATCGCTAACTGACCGCTCTGCAGCACCCCGAAGAGGCCCGCCATGTGCGGGCCTTTTCATTGCTCTGGATTCTTGACATCGGCCCTTCGGCTTCTCTAGGATGCTGTCCATGCGCCGATTTAAACAGCTAATTGCGGGGCGCCACTGGGACTCAATGCAGCCCGACAGAAGCGTGTTTTCCCCTGAGGAGACAGCTTCGAAATACCGCTAAAGCGCTGGTTCGGTGTTGCCTCTCACCTGCCCGCAGACTTTTGAGGCAGAGACACGACACGATGAATGCACTACGCCCCCTGATACGCCTGGCTCCGATCACTGCGGACCTCACTCAACGCAATCCAAAAATCCTCTTGGGCGGCAAGCACCAGCCGACGTTGCTACGTTATCTGGACGGCTGGCCACGTCGCACCGGTCGGCCTTCGGCGTTCCTGATCCAGTTTGTCGAAGACGGCGATTCCCTGGCCCGCTTTGCAAATAACAGCTTCGACCTGGCGGTTATTCAGGCGCCCAGCGCCAGCAACGCGCAGGAGGTCATCCGAGAGTTGACCCGCATTGCCCGTCAGGGGCTGATTGCCAGGCGTTAGAGCCTCAGTGACGTACGGCGTCCGCTCGCAAGCGACGTCGTCGGTTACCTAGAAGCACCACCCAGGCAATCAGGCACAGCGTCATCGGGATCGCCAACGCCACCACCAGTTTCATAGCGAACTCCAGGAAGTGCACACGTGCGTATGCCTCGGCCTTCAAGGCATGCAATTCCATGGGTAAGCGCAGGCGCTCTTTGTTGAGTGCAAGCAGTTGGGCGGTGCTGTCTACTGCCTGGGAACTGAGGTTGGTGGGCTCTGGGCTCAGCCTTTTCCATTCCTGCTCAGTACGTAGCAGGCGCCGCTCCAACTCACTCGCCTTCTCACTGTATGTGTGTGCAGCGTCGTCACGCATTCGTTCGAGCATGTTCGGTGACCTGTTCGCCACCGCGCGTGGGCGGATATTGAGCAGCGCATCGCTTGCGGACAAGTTATCCAGTGTATTCAACACAAACAGGGTGTTGCCGTGGGGCGCCGTGCTGTTGACTTGATCTGTCAGCAAGTCAGTGTCGGCAACCACTACCACATGGATGAGCGCCGCTTTTTGCACACCTGCTGGCTGCCCTTCGAGGCTGTCTGGGAATACGGAATAAGCCGGACCCTCTATGCGAGCGGCAATCACATGGCGTTGCGCTTGAGTGGACGCCTCATCGGCCATTGAGTCGAACTCGTTTGGAGAGGCAAATCGGTTGGTTTCCACCAACACAGATTGGCCAGAGCTTTGCAGGAGAAGGGTGAAGGTGGTGCGCGCTTTTTGGCGACGCGTGAGGGCGCCGCTACTCGATACCGCTACGTTGTTCACTTTGCGGCTGCTGATGTCGTGTGCATTCATTGCCTGGGGAGGCAGATCCAAACCGCCTGGGTGCGACGTTGCTGGCTGACCGGGTGCTGATGTCATTGACGCGGCATAGCGGTTGTCGACTAGAAACTTGTCCTCCTGCATCTGTATACCCCAAGCCGCAAGCAACTCAGTCAGCCGGTTATGGGGCGCACGCGTGTTCGAGTGTTGCTCGCTGAGGGGATCGATAAACATCATTAATCTACCGCCCTTCAATACAAATTGTTCAATCTCATACAGTGACCGCTCAGGCAGTGCCCGTGGATGCACGACCATGAGCGTTTTGACCTGCTCCGGTATGCGCTCGGCGTTTGCGCCCAGATTGACCAGGTTGAAGTGTCGCTGCAGTTCCTTCAGCAAGCGGCCAGCTGACGCCCCTATCTCCAACCCTGGCACCAGCCCTATGACGGCTCGCTCTGGGTGTTGCAGTTTATGGATCAGATGGCTGATTTCGTATTCGAGCAATGGCTCCCGGTCAAGGCTGAACGATTCGATGCGTTGCGCTCCGTGCCCGGCGCGGGTGCCGATCAGCCCCAGGAAGCCCGCAGTGTCGTCGAGACCGAACAGCTTGGCTTTGTAGGCATCTTCTGAAAAAGGTTTGGGATCAATAAGGTGTAGGTTGATCATGCCCTTCGCTGCTTTTTCGTACTCCAGCAATACGTCCTCGATGCGCTTGCCATAGCGTTTCAAGGCGTAGCTTCGTTTCGGGTCGTTGTGGGCATTGAAGTAATACACGTCCAGGGGATTTTCCAATGACGCGAGTAATTGTTGGGCTTGAGGAGACAGGGTGTGGGTTTTCTCTCGTGATAAATCCCAGCGGATATCAGGAAGCTTTGCGACCCACACTAAGTTGAACGCCAAAAATAATAACAAAATGACGATAAGAGTCATGCCGGTGCGCAGAGTAGGTCGCATGGAGGGCTTTCCTTCTCAGCTGTGCTTGTAGTTGAGGGTTACTGTCGTCGCTGCTAGAAAGGTCAGGATTGTGCTGATGAAGTAAAGCGTGTCGCGAAGCGCGAGTTTTCCATTGTCGATCGCGCTGTACCTTGAAAAAGGGTTGAGCGAGACCAGGCTGTCTACCGCCCAGATCGGGGCCTGATGCTCAAGTGCATCGAGTAAATAAGAAAGGCCGCTGACGACGAGCAGCAAGGCCACTGTCAGTATGAACAGGGCGGTGCGCTGACGTACTAGTGTGAACATGAAACAACCGACCGATAAATAACTCCCTGCCAACAGCCAGCTCGACACAAATTGTGAGGCAATAACGCTGTTGTCTGCCTTGCCCAAGTAGTTGGTAATGATGACGAGGGGGAATGTCAATATCAGGGCTATGCCTACCACGACCCAGGCGGCCAGGAACTTTCCGACGACCCATTCAAATGTTGTGATCGGCAATGTTTTCATCAGGTCGAGAAATCCTGAGTTGGACTCGTCCGACCAGAGTTGCGCCGCCAGTAGGGGGATCAATAACAAATAGAGCCAGGGGTGTAACTGGAAGAAAATCTGCAAGTGGCTGTTGTCTTGTGCCGGCCACGGGCTCATGTGCAACCCCAATGTCACGGACGTTACTGAAAAGATGGCGACACTCACGTAGGTGCCGGGTGCGCTGGCATAGTGAGCGAACTGACGCTTGAAAATGGCGGACAGCAGTTTCAAAGAGAGGCCTCTCGGCTCAGATGGTGAACCACATCGCTTATGCGACCAGGCTCTAGATTCAGTGAGTTGATTTTCCAGCGGCGATTGGCAATGAGCGTGTTGATGTGCGGGTAGATGGTATGTCCTGGCATGGCCAGGACGGTCACCGTGCCAGGGGCATGCCGATGCTCCTCGATGCCCGCGACCCCAGGCAGCACAGCGAGGGCGAGCAAGTCCAAGGGCATGTCTGAAGCCAGGGTCACGGCTTGGAAATGGCGGGAGTCGCTTTGTAAATCCGGCATGGGGGTATCGGTTACCAAGCGATCGCCTGCGATAACCAGCGCGCGCGTACAGAACTCGGACAATTCATCGCAATGGCGGGACGCAACGATCACCGTCATGTCTTGCGTCAATGACTGTATGAGCACCCTGAATTTTTGTTTCTGGTCAGGCGTTAATCCCTCGGTAGGTTCATCCAGCAATAGCAAAGCCGGTGCATGCAGGATGGCCTGGGCAATCGCGACTTTGCGCTTTAAACCGGTAGAAAGAACATCTAGGGAGGCGTTGAGGACTGGCAATAATTCCAGTTGTGTAGCGACTTGTTCTACCCGTGCGCGTTTTTCATTGCCACGGAGTCCGCGAAGGGTGGCCATATAGTCGAGGAACTCTTTAACCGAAATCGTAGGATGACTGAGGCACCTCTGACGTTGGTAACCAATGATTTTTTTTGTTTTAAGTGGATGGGCTTTAGTGTTGAGGTTTTGAATAAGTATATGTCCGCTGGACGGTGCGCTCGAACCCGAAATCAAATCGAGTAGTGCGGTTTTAACTGTAGGATCTTTCCCGAACAGTCCCAGGCATTCCTGTTTGTTTGCGCTAAATGAGAAATCGCTGATTATTTTTTTCTTGTTTGAATGTTTTGTCAGGTTGATTATTTCTATCATTTATTTTAATGCGACTTATAAGTGGGGTTGAAAAAGGGTACGAGTAATAGCTGTTTTTGGGAACGTCGATCAGCCTTAATAAGGAAAGTCCTACGTGCGTGCCGAGTAAATCGCTGGAACAATTGTTTTGTGCTTTTTGAGCCTTTGATTGTCGAGGGTTTATCTGAAGGTTATAGAGACTTTCCGAATTTTGTAATGAGGCCTGATTACCATGATGCTTCTACGTACCCTTGTTCTTGAACGCGACGGTCAGGATGCTCCGGTCAACGGTGCATTGCTCTGTGGGTTTGCTGTAGGTCAGATTGCCTCCAACTTCCTTGTTTATAGCCTGGATGAAGAGGTGGAACCGGCGAGTTCCAGGGTGTATATCGCGGCCTTGCGCAAAAAACTTGATCGGTATTTTTTGGGTGGTGTTGAATCCAAGGAAGACCTGCAAGTGGCAATGCATGTGTTCAAGCAGATTCTCATATCAGCGGCATCGGGGGCCAAGGCGGGTGCTGTTACCGAAACCCAGGTGCCTTACCATTTTGTCGATTTGAAAGGCTGCAAGCTGCCACCCGCCAGGCCCGAGGAACATCACTCGGTGATCATCAAGAAGGCGTTGGTGATGAAAGTCATTACTCTGGGTATGTCTGCCCCGGTGATGCCGGCAATCGAAAGCGCTTCATTAATCGTGCCCTCCATTCGCTTCTCATCGAAAATGAGCGCGCCTACCAGGGGTGTAAATCCGGTTGAGCCTCCCCGGCTGCCGATTCATGAGCCTACGGTGGAAGAGCCGCGACAGGCCCCCGTCGAGATGCCCATGACCATGGTGCCGGCAGAGCCTGTTGTCCCGAATGTGCCAGACGTCCCGGAGCAGCCGAAGCATCTGGCTCCACTGTCCCAGAGTACCTTGTTCGAAGTGGACAGTACGCTGACCAACCTTGCTCGCGTCGCTCAGGAACTGACCCAACAAAAACTTGCTGCCATCGAGCGGGAAACGGCGCTTGATCAATGGCAGGCCCGATTGCAGCAAGAGCAACGTCAGCTGGATGAAAGGGGCCGGGAATTGGAACAGCGCATCACTCAACTGCATGACCAGTCGTTGGCTGTCAGCCAGCGGACCGAAGCCCTGAAGGTGATGACCTCGCAAGTGTCAGGCTTGCGCCAGAGTTTGCGCGGTATGCTGCTTGAACTGGATCAGGCCATGGATGGTTAGACTGGCCTGGCTACTTTCCCGGGTTCATTTATTATCAGTGCCAGCCAACCGAAGCCGGGTGTGATTGCCTGGTCTATCGGCACCTGTGGACATTGCCTGGGGATGCAAGCGTTTGAGTACCAAGCTGATTACCAAAGAAGGTCATGAAGCGCTGAAGAAAGAGCTGGATTATCTGTGGCGCGAGAAGCGCCCGGATACCACGCGCAAGGTGACGTGGGCCGCCTCTCTGGGGGATCGCAGCGAGAATGCCGACTACCAGTACAACAAGAAGCTGCTGCGCGAAATCGACCGACGTGTGCGCTACTTGCGCAAGCGCCTGGAAGACATGCGCGTGGTGGAGTACATGCCCGAGCAGGAAGGGAAGGTCTTTTTTGGCGCGTGGGTGGATATTGAAAACGAGCAGGGCGAGACCAAGCGTTTTCGCATCGTTGGCTATGACGAGATTTACGATCGGATGGATTACATATCCATTGACTCACCGATGGCTCGTGCCTTGTTGCGCAAGGAAGTCGACGATGAGGCCATCGTGCAGACGCCAGGTGGTGAAGTGTGCTGGTGGATCACCGCAATTGAATATGTGAAGTAGGCAATGATGGCCCGCATTCGTTAAAGAGTGCGGGCCATCGGCGTTTCAGCCTTCGCGCAATACCGTCAGCGGGCTGGCATTCAACGCGCGGCGTGTGCCGAATACACCGGCGGCACCGATCAGTACGGCGCCGATTACCGGGAGTAGCAACAACCACGGGTGCGGGTGCCAGGCCAGGTCGAAGGCATAACGGTACAGCACCCACGTCACCAGTTCGGTGCCCAGTGCTGCCAGCAAGCCACTGACGGCGCCTAGTAAGCCAAACTCGATACGCCGCGCCTTGACCAGCAACTTGCGCTCAGCGCCCAACGCCCGCAGCAGTGCGCCTTGGCGGATGCGCTCGTCCAAAGTGGCCTGTAGGCCCGAGAACAACACGGCCATTCCCGCAGCCAGCACAAACAACAGCACGTATTCCACCGCGAGGGTCACTTGGGCGAGGATGCTGCGCAACTGCTCCAGCAGAGCCTCGACCTGCAGGATCGTCACCGCCGGAAAGGCTCGCGACAGATCGACGATCTGTTGGTCATGCCCTGGCGCGAGGTAGAAGCTGGTCAGGTAGGTGGCAGGCAGGTCCTTCAAGGTCCCCGGCTGGAAAATCATGAAGAAGTTCGGCTGGAAGTTATCCCAGTTGATGGTTCGCAGGCTGGTGACCCGCGCTTCACGATTCTCCCCGGCGATGGTGAACACCAGGTGATCGTCCAGCTTGAGCTTGAGGCTTTCTGCGACCTTGGCCTCTACCGACACACCCGGTATCTCATCAGTCGGTTGTTGTGACCACCACGAACCTGAGGTCAGGGCATTGCCAGGCGGCAGGTCGGCGGCCCAAGTCAGGCTCAGGTCGCGTTGTACTGCGCGGTCGCCGCTGGAGTCCTTGCTGACAATGTCCTGCACCGGCTCGCCGTTGATACTGATCAGCCGCCCCGGCACCACAGGGTAAAGTGGCGCGGATTGGGCCTGCACTTCCAGCAGGCGGGCGCCAAAGGCGTCCTTGTCGGCCGGCAGGATGTTCAGCGCGAAATAGTTGGGCGCATCCTTGGGCAACTGGTTTTGCCAGGTATCGAGCAATTCGCCACGCAGCAAGGCGATCAAGCCCATGGACAATAGGATCAAGCCAAACGCCAGTGACTGGCCGGCCGCTGCCAATGGGTGGCGCAGCAGTTGGCCCAGGCCCAATCTCCAGGGCAGGGAGGCACGAGCCAGAAGACGCCGCAGGCTTTGCAACAGCAGCAGAAGCAAGCCGCCAAGGACCAGCGCCGCCACCACGCCGCCGCCCAGCAGGGCGAAGGTCAGCACCAGATCCAGGCTCAGGCGCCACATGATCAGGCCGAGGGCAAACAGCGCAGCGCCATAGACCATCCAGGTGCTGGACGGGATGGGCAGCAGGTCGCGCCGCAATACGCGTAGCGGCGGTACGCGCCCGAGTGCGGCCAGCGGTGGTAGGGCAAAACCCGCGAGCGCGACCAGCCCGGTGCCGATCCCGGCAACAGCCGGCAGCAGTCCGCCGGGGGGCACATCTGCCGGCAGCAAGTCGTGCAGGAAATAGAACAGGCCAAACTGCGCCAGCCAGCCAAGCAGGGCGCCGGCCAGGCTCGCCAGCAAACCCAGCACCGTCAGTTGCAGGCTGAACAGCAACATGGCTTCGCGTCGTGACAATCCCAGGCAGCGCAGCAGTGCACTGGCGTCGAAGCGTCGGGTGGCAAAGCGGTTGGCCGATAAGGCGACGGCCACGCCAGCCAGCAGCACGGCGACCAGGCTGGCCATGTTCAGATAGCGCTCGGCCTTGCCCAGGGCGCCGCCAATCTGCTGGTTCCCGTCCCGTGAGTCCTGCAGGCGCTGGTTGGCGGCCAGGCCCGGCTTGAGCAGGTCACGATAGGTTTGCAGCGCTGTGCTGCCCTGAGGCCCGCGCCACAGTTCACGGTAGCTGACGCGGCTGCCGGGCTGGACCACGCCGGTGGCATCCAGGTCCGCCAGGTTGATCATCACCCTCGGCGTGAGGCTGTAGAAGTTGCCGGCGCGATCCGGTTCGTAGGTGAGCACGCGGGCCAGGCGCAGGGTTTTCATGCCGACATCGACGCTGTCGCCGACCTTGAGATCCAATGCCGTCAGCAGTCGCGCCTCCACCCAGGCTTCACCGGGTTTGGGGCCGCCGCCTGGGGTTTCATCGCCAAAGGGCGCGGCCGCGCTCTTCAGTTCGCCTCGCAACGGGTATTGCTCGTTGACCGCCTTGATGCTGGAGAGCTGGATACCGTTATCGGTGGCGATAACACTGGAGAACTCCACGACGCGAGCGTGATCCAGGCCCAGCTCGGTCCCGGAGCGGATTTGCTCGGTGCGGGCAGGTGAGCTTCCTTCCAGCACCAGGTCGGCGCCAAGGAACTCGGTGGCACGCAGCATCATGGCGCCGTTGAGGCGGGCGCCGAAATAACCGATAGCGGTACTGGCGGCCACAGCCACCAGCAGCGCGAAGAACAACACGCGCAATTCGCCGGCGCGGGCATCGCGCAGTAATTGGCGCATGGCCAGGCTGAACAGGCGCAACAGCGGCATACGTGCCATCAAGGCTCCAGGGGCGCGACCATCAGGCCGGCTTCAAGGCGGATCAGGCGTCGGCAACGGTGGGCCAGGCGCTCGTCGTGAGTGACCAGCACCAGGGTCGTGCCGCTCTCTTTATTGAGTTCGAACAGCAGGTCGCTGATGCGCTCGCCGGTGTGGCTGTCGAGGTTGCCGGTGGGTTCGTCGGCAAACAGCACGTCCGGTTCGGCGGCAAAGGCACGGGCAATGGCTACCCGTTGCTGCTCACCACCGGAGAGTTGTCGCGGCGAGTGGGTCAGGCGTTGGCCGAGGCCCACGCGCTCCAGCAGGTGTTTGGCGCGCTCGCGGGCATCTTTGCGGCCATCCAGCTCCAACGGCAGCATGACGTTCTCCAGCGCATTGAGGCTGTCGAGCAGTTGGAAAGACTGGAATACAAAGCCCACATGTTCGGCGCGGATACGCGCACGCTGGTCTTCGTCGAGGGTGCTGAGGGCTTGTCCGGCGAGGGTCACTTCGCCGCTGCTGGGCAGGTCGAGGCCGGCCAGCAGGCCAAGGAGGGTGGATTTGCCGGAGCCGGAACTGCCGACGATAGCGAGGCTATCGCCCTTGTTCAGTTCCAGGCTCAGTTCGTGCAGGATAGTCAGTTCACCTTCCGCGCTGGGAACCACTTTGCTAAGGTTCCGCGCGGTGAGAATGCTTGCGCCCATGGAGAATCCGATGCGAATGTGGTTTTTGAGTGCTGGCCTGGCCTTGATGTGCATGGCCCAGAACGCAGCGGCGGGTACAGTCCTGATCGTTGGCGATAGTATCAGTGCCGGTTTCGGCCTGGATACACGCAAAGGGTGGGTTGCCTTGCTGGAGCAACGGCTCAAGAAGGAAGGTTTCGACGATAAAGTGGTCAACGCGTCCATCAGTGGCGATACCAGTGCTGGAGGCCTCGCGCGGCTGCCGGCGGCGCTTGCAGAGCATAAGCCTGACGTAGTGGTTATCGAATTGGGTGGCAATGACGGCCTTCGTGGCCAGCCCCCTGCGCAATTGCAACAAAATCTTGCTTCGATGATCCAGAAGTCCCAGGACAGCGGCGCCAAGGTGCTTTTGCTGGGCATGCAGATTCCGCCCAACTACGGGAAGCGTTATGTCGATGCCTTCGCGAAGGTATTCGGCGATGTCGCCGAGCAAAAAAAGGTGCCTTTGGTGCCGTTTTTCCTTGAAGGCGTCGGCGGCCATCCGGAGTTGATGCAGGCGGACGGGCTGCACCCGGCGGTCGCTGCCCAGGGCAAGTTGCTGGAAAATGTCTGGCCGACGCTAAAACCGCTGCTATGACGCTTTTCTACCGGCAGGCTTTCGGCTAAGGTGGCGCCCCCCCGATCTGGAGCCCCCGATGTCGCGTCCTGCCTGGTCCCTGTTTAACTACCAACTGATCGAGCCGGACGAGCAGCTGGATCTGTTCGCCTGCCAGGAAGTGCGGGTGCATCTGGTGACGCGTCAGCTGGAACTGGGCGGCTCCATCGATCGCACGCTGTGCGGTACCTTGCTGCCAGCGCAACCTCGCTGGTCGCTGGTCGATCGCTCGATTTTCCAGGATCAGCGCCTGTGCCCCTTGTGCCGAGCCATTCTTGAGTCCCAGAAGCGCGGCACGCCGCCGATCTGGCCGGAGCTGCGTTTCGAGCTCTAGGAGCCGCTACACGCTTGCAGCTAGAAGCTCACATCACGTATACAATCGATTTTTACCTACCCGTTGTTCTGCGAAGGATTTTCCGGATGTTGTCGCGCCTCTCCGTCGTCACCTGCTGCCTGTCTCTCGCTGCGTTCTGTGCGGCGGGCTCTGCATCCGCTTTGCAGCTGCCCTTGCCACCATCGGGTGAAGATATCGTTGGTCAGGTCCAGGTAATCAAGGCCAAGTACGAAGACACTTTCGCCGACCTGGGCACCACGTACGACCTGGGCTATTCGGAAATGGTCGCGGCCAACCCGGGTATCGATGCCTGGTTGCCGGGGGCGGGCACCGAGATCGTGCTGCCGACACGGTTTATCCTGCCGCCGGGGCCTCGCGAGGGCATCGTCATCAATCTGGCGGAATACCGGCTCTACTATTTCCCCAAGGGCCAAAACGTGGTCTACACCTTCCCGTTGGGGATTGGCCGTGAAGGCTGGGGCTCGCCGATTGCCCATACCAGCATCATCGCCAAGACGCCTAACCCGACCTGGACGCCGCCGGCCTCGATCAAGGCCGAACACGCTGCCAACGGTGATCCATTGCCGAACGTGGTGCCTGCCGGCCCGGATAACCCGTTGGGCCCGTTCAAGTTCACCCTGGGCACACCGGGTTACCTGATCCACGGTTCAAACATGAAGTTCGGCATCGGCACACGTACCAGTCACGGTTGCTTCCGCATGTTCAACAATAATGTGCTGGAGATGGCTGGCATGGTGCCGGTGGGCACTTCGGTGCGCATCATCAACGATGCCTACAAGTTCGGCAGCAGCGGCGGCAAGGTTTATCTGGAAGCGCATACACCGTTGAACGATGACGGAACGCCATCGGTTGTCGACAAACACACGGCGGTGATCAACGCCTTGCTCAAGCGTGAAGACCTGGCCAACCAGTTGCGGGTGAACTGGGATCAGGTACGCGACGTGGTCGCGGCGGAAGATGGCCTGCCGACCGAGATCGGTGTGCCGGGTGGCGCACCGGTGGCCTCCAGCGCGCCAATCGATCTTCAGCAGTAAAACGTGTGGGAGGGGGCTTGCTCCCGATGTGGTGGTTCAGTAACGGATGCGTTTACTGAGACACCGCCATCGGCAGCAAGCCCCCTCCCACATTCAGGCAATAAAAAAGCCGACCCATAAATGGATCGGCTTGATAACAACCCCGAGGGATTATTACTTGCGGCTAGCTTTTTCAAGCATGCGCAGAGCGCGCTCGTTAGCTTCGTCAGCAGTCTGTTGTGCTTTTTGAGCAGCAGCCAGAGCTTCATCAGCTTTACGGTAGGCTTCGTCTGCACGGGCCTGGGAGCGAGCTGCTGCGTCTTCAGTTGCAGTCAGACGAGCTTCGGTTTCTTTGGAGACGCTGCTGCAACCGGTAGCCAGAACTGCGGCCAGAGCCAGAGCAGAGAATTTCAGAACGTTGTTCATCGTGTTCCCCTTCAAGGACTTTCTATTAAATGGCTACTTTCTCAGAGTGAGCAAATAGCCGGCGTACATACTACCCATTACTTGTAGTAAGTAAACTGACGTAGCGCAAGAAGCAAAAAAAATTCTCGCGCCGAATCTATTTTGGCTAATCTTTTGGAGGTTTGTATAAAAACCGTCCAGATTTTTTCATTTGGGTGAAGATTGGATCCAGGCTGAAAGGGCCGGCCTGCATGTGTTAAGCCTTGTAAATAGATGAAAATTTATATATCTGCGCCGACACTTACGTTGCGATCGGCGTTGCTGGGCCTGGCATCTTTTACGCATGTAGAGGTGACTTTAAGAGCGCCTGTTCGTCTCAAGGTTCAACTGCCGGCAATGTTCAGGCTTTCGACCAGTGTTTGGTCGAGGCCCTTTCTATATCCACCAGCGGCAGGGAATGACGAGTGCGCCTTGAGCAATTGCAGGATTGGTGCCTACTATTCCCTACGTGCTGGTTGTGAGCGCTCAAGGTTTTCTCGTTGTCGAAACCGGCACGGGGTGGCGTAGATGTTCCTTCGCCGGAAAAACATCGGTAAGGTAGGGGTCAGAATTCAAGACCCGCGAGGAGTAGTGATGAGCGAGGCGTTGTCCATCCACCATGACCAGGCTGGTCATCAGTTCGAGACCAATGTGGACGGTCATCGTGCCTATCTGACCTATATGGACCTCGGTAAGCAGACCCTGGATATCTATCGGACCTTCGTGCCCAACGCACTGCGGGGCCGTGGTATTGCGGCGGCGCTGACCGAAGAGGCCCTGAAGTTCGCCGAAGACGCTGGCTACACGGTGATCCCGTCCTGCTCCTATGTGGAACGCTACATGGAGCGCCACCAGCGCCATGCCGCGAAGCTCTGAGCGATCAGCAGACAATAAAAAACGCCGGGTTTAGCCCGGCGTTTTTGTGTGCGCAATTGAGGTTCAGGTGCGTTTGCGTGTTGGCAATACGTCCTTGAGCTTGGCGTGCATGCTGCGCAGGGTGTTTTCGGTGGCGACCCAGTCGATGCAGGCATCGGTGATCGACACGCCGTACTGCAAGTCGGCCAGGTCTTTTGGAATGGCCTGGCAACCCCAGTTCAAATGGCTCTCGACCATCAGGCCGATGATCGACTGGTTGCCTTCGAGGATCTGGTTGGCAACGTTTTCCATCACCAACGGCTGCAGGGCCGGATCCTTGTTGGAGTTGGCGTGGCTGCAATCGACCATGATGTTCGGCTTGATCTTGGCCTTGTTCAGCGCTTGCTCGCACAACGCAACGCTGACCGAATCATAGTTGGGCTTGCCGTTGCCGCCGCGCAGCACCACGTGACCATAGGCATTGCCCTTGGTGGTCACGATGGAAACGCCGCCTTCCTGGTTGATGCCCAGGAACCGGTGAGGGCTGGAGACCGATTGCAGCGCGTTGATCGCCACGGTCAGGCCGCCGTCGGTGCCGTTCTTGAAGCCCACGGCCGAGGACAGGCCGGACGCCATTTCGCGGTGGGTCTGGGACTCGGTGGTACGCGCGCCGATGGCCGACCAACTGATCAGGTCCTGCAGGTACTGCGGGGAGATCGGGTCCAGTGCTTCGGTAGCGGTGGGCAGGCCCATTTCAGCCAGGTCCAGCAGCAACTGGCGACCGATGTGCAAGCCATCCTGGATCTTGAACGAGTCGTCCAGGTACGGGTCGTTGATCAAGCCTTTCCAGCCGACGGTGGTACGCGGCTTCTCGAAATAGACGCGCATGACCAGGTACAAGGTGTCGGACACTTCTGCCGCCAGCACTTTGAGGCGCTCAGCGTATTCGTGGGCGGCCTTGAGGTCGTGGATCGAGCATGGGCCAATCACCACAAAGAGGCGGTGGTCGGTGCCGTCGAGAATCTCACGGATGACTTCGCGGCCCTTGGTGACGGTCTGCAGGGCAGCGTCGCTCAGGGGGATTTCGCGCTTGAGCTGATCGGGCGTGATCAGCGTCTCGTTGGATTCGACGTTTAGGTCATTGATCGGTAAATCAGCCATCGTGTTACTCGTCAGGGTCACGGGTGCCGGCCGCCAGCCATCCCCGTGCGGCGGGCACAGCATGATTTGGATGCAGGGGGGAGGAACCTTAGCGCGTAACACGGGCCCGCGACAATGGGCAAAGCCCGCTTTAATCCAGTGCTGGCTGCACAAACGCCTCATGGGAGAACTCGCCTGCATGGCGCGACACCCACTCCCGGGCCAGGGCTTCGATCTGCTCGGGCGTCGGTTCGGCATCTTCGTGCTGGCGGCAGTAGCGCTCTATCCGGCATGCTTGCTCGCCCATGCGTGCGCCAAACAATGCATGTTCATCGGTAAATGAGATACCCACGCGGTAGCCGTTTTCCACTTTGCGACACCATGCTATGTAGCCTGGGTATCGGGCGGTGGCGCCCAGGGAAGGGATGCGCAAGTCAACCGCCGTGCCCTGGCGCCAGGCGCGCGGCCAGTTGCAGGCAATGCCACCCAGGCCGTGAGTGAGCAGGCGTTGGCGCGGTATGGCGGGAGAGGGGCGTTGAATTAACTCGACAGCGACATCATCAGGGTGAGGTAAAAAACGACCCATGTACACGGACTCCGAGCACCGTCCTGTAGACGGCGGTGGCAGCAGTATAGTGAAGGAACTGGAATTGACCGACCTGGATATTGACCAGCAATTGCTGGGATTGCCAGGAGTTTCGCTCGTGGTGTTCACCAGCGTAGGATGCTCCAGTTGCCGTTGGGCGCGCCAGCAGTTGCCCGGTTGGCAGTTGCCGGTGGACCGCGTGTGCTGGGTGGATGCCGGGCACAACGGTGGCGCGGTCGAACGCTACCAGATCTTTCATTTGCCCGCGTTGTTCGTGGTGTGCGAGGGTCAGTTCCTCGGGCAATTACAGACACGTCTTACACGTTCTGACCTTGCCAGCGCTGTAAAACAAGCGCTTACCCGTATTCCTGAGGACTTGCCATGACAGCTCAATCGCCACGCATCGGTATTATCGGCACCGGCGCCATTGGTGGTTTCTACGGTGTGATGCTGGCGCGTGCCGGATTCGATGTGCACTTCCTGTTGCGCAGCGAGTACGCGGCGGTCAGTCAGCATGGCCTACGTGTCAACAGCCACGTGCATGGCCAACTGCACTTGCAGCCGGTGCAGGCGTATGCAAGCGCTGCCGACATGCCGCCCTGCGACTGGCTGCTGGTGGGCACCAAGTCCACGGGTAACGTGGAGCTTGCGCCGACGCTCGCCCAGGTCGCCGCGCCGGATGCCAAGGTGGTGTTGCTGCAGAATGGCCTGGACGTCGAGGACAGCCTGCGCGAACACCTGCCGCCGTCACTGCATTTGCTGGGTGGGCTGTGCTACATCGGTGTGCACCGCTCGGGCCCCGGTATTGTCGAGCATCAGGCGCTGGGGCGCGTCAACCTGGGCTATCACAGCGGTTCGGCGGCCAACGACGAACCCCTTCAAAAGACCATCGTCGAGGCCGGTGCCGCCTTGTTTCACCAGGCCGGCATCGAATCCCAGGCCATGGCCAATGTGCATCAGGCGCGCTGGCACAAGCTGGTGTGGAACGTGCCCTTCAACGGCCTCTCTGTCTTGCTGGGCAGCGGCACCACAGCGTTGATGGCGGACGAATCCAGCCGCGAACTGATCCAGGCGCTGATGGCCGAAGTGGTGCAGGGCGCGCACGCCTGCGGCCATGAGATTCCCGCCAGTTACGCGGGGCAGATGTTCACCATGACTGAATCCATGGACGACTACCTGCCGAGCATGTATCACGACCACGTGCACAAACGTCCGCTGGAACTGGCAGCGATCTACGCGCGCCCGCTGGTCGCGGCCAAGGCCGCCGGTTGCGAGTTGCCGCGAATGCAGGCGCTGTACCAGGCCTTGAGCTTTATTGATCGGCATAACCGCTGAGTCGGGGGTAAACGCATGGCGAAGGGATTGGGCGACAAACTGGTGTTGGCGATTTCGTCACGGGCCTTGTTCGACCTGAGCGACAGCCACAAGGTCTATCTGGCCCAAGGGGTTGAGGCTTACCGCAAATACCAGATCGAACACGAGGAAGAAATCCTCGAACCCGGCGACGCCTTCCCACTCGTCAAGAAGCTGCTGAGCCTCAATGCCAGCCTAGGGCGCGCTCGGGTCGAAGTGGTGCTGGTATCGCGCAACAGTGCTGACACAGGCCTGCGTGTATTCAACTCGATTCAGCACTACGGCCTGGATATTTCCCGCGCTGCTTTCGTAGGAGGGCGTAGTCCGTATCCTTATTTGGCTGCATTTGGTTGCCACCTGTTTCTTTCGACCCATGCTGAAGATGTGCGCAGTGCCCTTGATGCGGGCTTTGCAGCAGCGACGATTCTGTCGGGCGGGCCGCGCCGTGCCTCCAGCGAGGAACTGCACATCGCCTTTGATGGTGACGCAGTGTTGTTTTCCGATGTGTCGGAGCGCGTGTACCAGGCCGACGGGTTGGCGGCGTTCCAGGCCAGTGAGCGCGAATCCGCACGCCAGCCGTTGCCTGGCGGTCCGTTCAAGGGGTTCCTGGCGGCGCTGAACTTATTGCAGCGAGAGTTCCCTGACGAGGCCTGCCCGATCCGCACCGCATTGGTCACCGCCCGTTCGGCGCCGTCTCACGAGCGGGTGATTCGCACGTTGCGTGAGTGGGATATTCGCCTGGACGAGTCGTTGTTCCTTGGCGGCTTGGAGAAGTCCGCGTTTCTGGAGGCGTTTGCCGCTGATGTGTTTTTCGATGACCAGGCCGGTCATTGCGAGAAAGCCAGGGAAGTGGTGGCCACTGGGCACGTGCCCCATGGCATCAGTAATGAATTGAGGATTCAGGCCGAGAGTTAGGCGCGCTGCTAAGCTCATTCAATCTCCTCCAGCCTGGCAGTCCAGGAGGTTTTATGATTCGTTCGATGCTGTACGCCACGGACCTCGGTCTTTACGCGCCCTATGTGATGCAACATGCGCTGGCGCTGGCGCGAACGTTCAAGGCTGACCTGTATGTGATTCACGTGGTCGAGCCGATCGGGCTGTTCGCCGAATCGGTGTTGCAGAGCTACCTTGATGAAGCCGCGTTGAGCGAGTGGCAGAGCCGGGGGCTGAACACGGTGATGGCGACTATCGAGCAGCGGGTGCTCGACAGTTTCCGCGAGGAGTTGGGGGAGGGTGAGCAGGACCTGAAGTTGATCCGTTCGGTACGCGTGATCCAGGGAGATCCGTGCGAGGTGATTCTGGACCAACTGCGCAAACTGTCGGTAGATCTGCTGATAGTCGGCAGCCACAGCCACGCAACGGGTGCGACCACGCCTCTGGGGCGTACCGCGGCACGGGTACTGCAACTGTCCAGCGTACCGGTTTACCTGGTGCCGTCGTTACAACGTCGCCGCAGTGATGACATGTGATCGGTAGGAAACGATAAAAAGTTCTAGATTTATCTGTCTAACCTTTAATATAGTTATATACCGTCGCTGATACCCGTGGCGTCTATCTGCTTTGAGGGACACATATGAAGCTTCAACAACTGCGCTACATCTGGGAAGTGGCGCACCACGACCTCAACGTTTCCGCTACCGCTCAAAGCCTGTACACCTCGCAACCCGGTATCAGCAAGCAGATCCGCCTGCTCGAAGACGAGCTGGGCGTTGAAGTGTTCGCGCGCAGCGGCAAGCACCTGACCCGCGTCACCCCGGCCGGTGAGCGCATCATCACCACCGCCGGCGAGATCCTGCGTAAAGTCGAAAGCATCAAGCAGATTGCCCAGGAGTTCTCCAACGAGAAGAAAGGCACCCTGTCGATCGCCACCACGCACACCCAGGCGCGGTATGCATTGCCTCCGGTGATTCGCGATTTCATCAAGCAATATCCGGACGTGGCCCTGCACATGCACCAGGGTTCGCCGATGCAGATCGCCGAGATGGCCGCTGACGGCACCGTCGATTTTGCCATCGCCACTGAAGCCCTGGAGCTGTTCGGTGATTTGGTGATGATGCCGTGCTACCGCTGGAACCGTTGCGTGGTGGTGCCTCAGGGTCACCCATTGGCCAAGTTGCCGAAGCTGACCCTCGAAGCCCTGGCCGAATACCCGATCGTGACCTACGTGTTCGGTTTCACCGGCCGTTCCAAGCTGGACGAAGCCTTCAGTCATCGCGGCCTCACGCCGAAAGTCGTGTTCACCGCCGCCGACGCCGACGTGATCAAGACCTACGTGCGCCTGGGCCTGGGCGTGGGTATCGTCGCCAAGATGGCGGTCGACACCAACCTCGACAAAGACCTGGTGGTACTCGACGCCAGCGAGCTGTTCGAATCCAGTGTGACCAAGATCGGCTTCCGCCGTGGCACGTTCCTGCGGGGCTTCATGTGCGACTTCATCGAGAAGTTTGCGCCGCACTTGACCCGCGAAGTCATGGCCAAGGCGATCCAGTGCCACAACAAGCAGGAGTTGGAAGAGCTGTTCGACGGCGTTGAACTGCCTGTTCACTGAGTGGTTTATCGGGCCTCGGTAACCGTAAACAGTTGCCGAGCGCCTGCCACCAGAATCTCCACTTCATCCCCTTCGAACTTGCCCAGCAGGCTTTTGCCCAGAGGCGAGCGCGGGGTGATGACCGTCACCGGTTGCCCGACCACATCCACCTTCAAGCCCGCAGCATCAGGCGCCAGGAACAGCCATTGCTGGCGACCGTTCTCGTCCTCCAGACCCAGTAGTGCACCGACTTCTATCCCTCGCTGATCATCGTAGGCGCGCAACTGCAGGTTCTGGCAAAGCGCCAGCGACTGCTTGATTTCCTCGACCCGTTTGGCTTGCCCGGCCGCTAGATAAGAAGCTTCCAACCCCAAGGTGTCGTACTTGTTCTCCGCGATGTTTTCTTCATGAGTCGCGGTTTCGTAGGCAGTCTGCGCGGCGCGTTGGGCTATATCGAGGTCGACGGTGAGCTTTTCCAGGATCAACTGGAGGACGGCGTGCTTATTCATGGCTGTGCTTGATCATTCGCAGAATTGCAGGACATTGGCCCGGCTTTTTTCATTGGGCGCATTCTGGTCTTGTTGCAGCCAGAACTGGCATTTGGGGTTGGACAGGTTACGGGCGTTGCTACGCGCCTGGTCCAGGGTTTGTTGCTGTTCCTGCTTTTGCAGGTTTTGTTGGTACTGCTCGAACATGCGGTTGGGCGGCTCCGGCGCGACAACGGCCGGTTTACCCAATTGCTGGACCGCCTGGGCCACCGGCGCGAGGCTTTGCGGAAACAGGTAGCGCGAGGCCAGCCAAGTGGTCAGCGCGATGGCGATAAACCCCAGCCATACGCCCAAGGCGATAGCGATGCACAGCTTGAGCAGCGACAAAGGCGCGCTAGAGGGCATGTGGAACTCCTTGCTACGGGGATAATGGCGGCGATTGTCGCACAGCCTCCATGCAGAATAATCGCGATCAAGCCTTCTGCATCGGCGCATTTATGCGGACAATCGAGCCTTTGAGTGTTGGAGCCCGGAATGAAAGCCCGCTGGGATATTTTTTGCAGCGTTGTCGATAACTTCGGCGACATTGGCGTGACATGGCGCCTGGCCCGGCAATTGGTGGCGGAGCATGGCTGCGAGGTGCGTTTGTGGGTCGATGACCTGCGGGCCTTCGAACGCATGTGCCCCGAGGTGGATGTGCAGCGCGAGCAACAATGGCAAGAGGGCGTCGATGTGCGCCACTGGCCAGCCGATTGGTCACCAACCCCTGCCGCTGATGCGGTGATAGCCGCTTTCGCTTGCCAGTTACCGCCTGACTATATGGAAGCCATGGCCGAGTGTGAGCGCACGCCGTTGTGGATGAACCTGGATTATCTCAGCGCCGAGGATTGGGTAGTGGGCTGTCATCGCCTGCCGTCGGTGAAGTTCAAGGGGGTACAAAAGTATTTCTTTTTCCCTGGCTTCCGGCCCGGTACGGGTGGTCTGTTGCGTGAGGCCGGGTTGCTGGAACAGCGTAGGGCTTTTCAGCGGGATGTTGTTGCGCAGCGACAATTCCTGCAATCGCTGGGGGTGTTTCCAACTGATGGTGCGCGTCTGTTCTCACTGTTTGCGTATGAAAATGCCGGACTGGCCAGTTGGCTGGACGTATTGTCGACGGACGGGCGTGCCACTCATCTATTGGTGCCGGAAGGGCGCATCCTCGGTGATGTAGAGCGCTGGCTTGGAGTAGAAGAGCTCGCCGCCGGGGATGTTCATCAGCGTGATGCACTGACCGTGCAGATACTGCCGTTCGTGCGTCAGGAGCAATATGACCACCTGCTGTGGTGCTGCGACTTCAACGCCGTGCGCGGTGAAGACTCGTTCGTGCGCGCCCAGTGGGCCGGGCGCCCGCTGCTGTGGCACATCTATCGCCAGGACGAAGACATCCACCTCGACAAGCTCGATGCCTTCCTGGAGCTGTACACCGCCGCCTTGTCACCGGCTGCAAAGGCGGCGCTGATCGCGCTTTGGCAGGCCTGGAACACCGAGGGCGACATGGCGCAGCCGTGGAAAATGCTGCTGGAACACTGGCCAGATGTCAGCCAGAACGCCGAAACGTGGTGTCTGGAGCAGGCCTTGCAGGCCGATCTTGCGACGGCGCTGGTACAGTTTTATGAAAGTTGGATATGATACGCCACCTTGATTTTTGTAAATCCCATCCAAATTTCGGATATATGCAATGAAAACTGGTAAAGAACTGAAACCCGGTACAGTGATCCGTCTCGAAAACGACCCTTGGCTGGTTCAGAAAGCTGAGTTCACCAAGTCTGGTCGTAACAGCGCAATCATGAAGACCAAGCTGAAGAACCTGCTGACCGGTTACAAGACCGAGATCGTTTACAGCGCCGATGACAAACTGGACGACGTAATCCTCGACCGTAAAGAAGCGACCCTGTCCTTCATCAGCGGCGACACCTACACGTTCATGGACACCACCGACTACACCATGTACGAGCTGAACGCTGAAGACATCGAAGCCGTTCTGCCGTTCGTGGAAGAAGGCATGGAAGACATCTGCGAAGCGATCTTCTTCGAAGAGCGCCTGGTTTCCGTAGAGCTGCCGACCACTATCGTGCGTAAAGTTGCTTACACCGAAGGTTCCGCTCGCGGCGACACTTCGGGCAAGGTAATGAAGCCAGCCAAGTTGGCTAACGGTACCGAGCTGCAGGTAGCTGACTTCATCGAAATCGACGACCTGATCGAGATCGACACCCGCGAAGGCGGTTCGTACAAAGGTCGCGCCAAGAAGTAATTCTGGCCCTACCGTACGAAATAAAAAAACCCGACCATGAGTCGGGTTTTTTATGGGCGCTGTTTTTACTTCAAGTGTTGCTTCAACTCATCCGATGCCTGCAGCAGTGCCGAACGCACCGCCGGCACCTGGCTGACTACATTGAGCAAACCGTAGTCGTGAATCATGCCGTTGTAACGTACGGTGGTCACCGGCACACCGGCTGCATCCAGTTTGCGGGCATAGGCTTCGCCTTCATCACGCAGCACATCGGCGCCGGCCGTCTGAATCAGCGCGGGCGGCAAACCCTTTAGTTGGTCCGTGGTGGCCCGCAGCGGCGAGGCATAGATCTCGGCTCGCTGGTTGGCGTCGGTGGTGTAGTTGTCCCAGAACCACTTCATCATATTTTTGGTGAGGAAGTGCCCTTCGGCGTACTGGTTGTAGGACGCGGTCTCGAAATTGGCGTCAGTCACCGGCCATAACAGCAGTTGGAATTTGATCGCCGGCGTGCCCTTGTCCTTGGCCATCAGGCTGACCACGGCCGCCATATTGCCGCCGACGCTGTTGCCCGCGACCGCCAGGCGCTTGCCGTCGACATTGATCTCTTTACCGTGCTCGGCCACCCATTTCGTTGCGCCGTACGCCTGGTTGATCGCCACTGGGTAATGCGCCTCGGGTGACGGCGTGTAGTTGACGAACACCGCCACCGCCCCGGAACCCACGACCAGATCACGCACCAGGCGTTCGTGGGTCGGATAATCCCCCAGCACCCAACCGCCGCCGTGGAAGAACATGAACACTGGCAATGTGCCTTTGACCCCGGCCGGACGCACGATGGTCAGGTCCAGCGGCTTGCCATCGACCTGGATGGTCTTCTGGCTCACATCAGCCTTGGGCAGCGTCAGCTTCACCCCGGCTTGGGCGCCGGTCAGCACCGCGCGCGCTTCCTTGGGCGTCAATTGTTCCATCGGCTTGCCGGTGCCGGCGTTCAATACATCCAGGAAAGCCTGGGTGTTGTGCTCAACGTCGCCATTGGCGGCGAACGCGTGGCTGATGGACAAGGCGAGCAGGGTGCCGGTGAGCGCTTTACCAAATGTGTTCATGTTCTTCTCCTTGAGCGGCGGCGTGGGTTAGACGGTTACATGCAGGCGCACATCGACGTTGCCACGGGTGGCGTTTGAGTACGGGCAGACCTGGTGAGCTGCGTCGACCAAACTTTGCGCGTCATCCTGCGCCAGGCCAGGCAGGCTGATATGCAGGTCGATGTCCAGGCCGAAACCGCCGGGGATCTGGCCGATGCCGACGTAGGCAGTGATCGAGGCGTCAGCCGGGATTTTGCGTTGGGTCTGGCTGGCGACGAATTTCAGGGCGCCGATGAAGCAGGCCGAGTAGCCGGCAGCAAACAGTTGTTCCGGGTTGGTCGCTTGACCTCCGGCGCCGCCCAGTTCTTTTGGCGTGGAGAGCTTGACGTCGAGGATGTTATCGCTGGAAACAGCGCGACCATCACGGCCGCCGGTGGCGGTGGCTACTGCGGTATAGAGCGTTTGCATGGTGTTGTCCTCACTGGTGTATAGCGCTAAATGTTTGCGCGCTAAGTAGTTGGTGAGGCGAATGTATAGCGCTAATGTTTAGCGCGCAAGATAAATTTAAAAGTATTTTTCGTGAAGCGCCACATCCCGCATTTTCATTGGGCGTATTAAACGGCGCCTTGCAGGTTGCTGCGCAATGCAATCAGATCCGCTTGCAGCTTGCGCAATTGTTCCAACTCCAACCCGCTGGCCCCAAGGATGCACTGTGGAATACCCATGGCCTTGTCCTGCAAGGCACGGCCGGCGGTAGTCAGTTCCACCACCACCACGCGTTCATCCTCGCGGCTGCGCGTTCGGCTGAGCAGGCCTTCGGCTTCCAGGCGTTTGAGCAGTGGCGTCAGGGAGCCAGGGTCCGTGAGCAGGCGGCTGCTGATTTCGCCGACAGTCAAACCATCCTCTTCCCACAGCACCATCATGGCCAGGTACTGCGGGTACGTCAGGCCGAGCGCTTGCAGCAGAGGCTTGTAGACCTTCGTCATCAGCAATGAAGTGGAGTGCAACGCGAAACACAGCTGGTTATTCAGCATCAGGGGTTCGCACGGGTCAGGATTTTTGCTCATGGCGGTGCCTTAAATACGTGTATGGGCTGGAATCTAGCGAGCAAATCTTTAATGCGCCAGACAATTCTGTCCAGGAGGTCAGACCAGGCCGCTCTGCAGCGCCAGATCCCATGGCGGAACAGGGCTGAAACGGGATTTGAGGTATTCCAGCAGCAAGCGGCTGCGTGCGTTGGCCTGTTGTTCCAGGCGCAGCGCATAGATCCCGGTAGTTTCCGGGCTGGGCAGACCATCTTCGCAAAACAGCGGCAGCAATTCGCCACGCACCAGGTATTCGCTGGCCAGCCAAGTGGGTAGATGGGCGATGCCCAAGCCTGCCAAGGCGCCTGAGAGCAGCGCTTCTGCGTTGTTGGCGCTCATGCGGATGCGCTGTGGGCGATAGGTCGCACGGCGCCCGTCCAGTTCGAAGCGCCACGCGAACATCGGAGCCAGGCCATCCCAGTCCAGGCCATCATGATCACTCAACTCCCGGGGATGGGCCGGCGTGCCACGGCTTTTGAGGTAGGCCGGGCTGGCGCAGGCGATACGCACGATGCTGGCCAGGGGCGTGGCGATCAGACGGGTATCGACGATATGCCCGGCCCGCAGCACCAGGTCGACCTTGCCAAGATGCGCGCCCTGCATATCCACAAAACTATCGATCAGATGCAGATGTACATCCAGGCCGGGGTACACCTTCAGGAAATCCGCGATGACTGGCGCCAGGTGCCGTCGACCAAACGCCGCGGGCGCATCCACGCGGATCAAGCCCTCCGGCGCATGGCTCAGAGACACCGCTTCAGCCCGTGCCAGTTGCAACTCGCTGACAATCCGCCGCGCCCGCTCTGCAAACGCCAGGCCCGCTGGCGTCGGCACTACCGCGTGGGTACTGCGCTGGAACAAGCGGCTGCCCACGGAGCTTTCCAGGCTGTCGATGCGCCGCGCCACCGTTGAGGGCGTCAACGGATGACGGCGTGCGGCGGCGGAAAAGCTGCCGGTTTCCAGTACATCGAGAAATAGACTCAGCTGGTCGGTAAGGGTATTGGGGTTCATGACTGAATGCTTATGCGAGATTGGCACAGCCATTGTGCGTTGCTGTGCGTTTCCGCGCCAGGGCCGACTGCGTAGCATGCGAGGCCTGGATTATGGAGTAATGAGCGGTGTGGGATTTAGCGATGTACCTCGTATTGGGCGCGGCCTTGGGCACAGTGGGCGGGCTGTTTGGCATCGGCGGCGGGCTGATTGCGATCCCGGTGCTCGGCGTATTGTTTGGCCTGGATCAACAGATCGCCCAAGGCACCGCGCTGGTGATGGTGGTGCCAAACGTGATGCTCGCCCTGTGGCGTTATCACCAGCGCAACCGGATTGAACTGCGTCACGCGCTGCCGCTGGGCATCACGGGTTTCAGCTTTGCCTGGTTGGGCTCGATCTGGGCAGTGGGCCTGGATGCAGGGGCGATGCGGATTGGCTTCATTGCGTTTCTGGTGGCGTTGTCGGCCTACAACCTGTTGCGCATGTTCACCCGCAACGCACCGCCGACCGCGCAGATGCGTTATTCCTGGCCCTGGCTGGGCGTGCTGGGCGCCGCGTCCGGCTCCATGGGCGGCTTGTTTGGTGTAGGCGGGGCCGTGGTGGCCACGCCGGTGCTGACCAGTGTGTTCGGCACTACCCAAGTGGTCGCCCAAGGCTTGTCTCTGGCCTTGGCCCTGCCCAGCACCGGCGTGACCCTGGTCACCTACGCCTGGCACCACGAAGTGGATTGGATGATCGGCATACCCCTGGCAGTGGGTGGCCTGCTCAGTATCAGTTGGGGCGTGAAAGTTGCCCATGCCTTGCCCGAGCGTTTGTTGCGTGGCCTGTTCTGCGGCTTCCTGGTGGTGTGCGCGGTGATGCTGACCTTTAAACTCTGAAGCCTTCCAGAATGTACTCGGCCAGGCATTCGGTGATCGGCGAGGTGATGTGCGGGTTGCGCAGCAAGTGCAGATTCATCGACGGCAGCGGTGGGAACCCCTCGTCGCTGCCGAGTATGCGCAAGTCGTCGGTCACCAGGCTTTCCATGCAGATCATCGCGGCGAGGCCGGCACTCACCACCGCCTGGATCGCCGCGACGTTGGTGCTGTGGTACGCCAGGCGATAGTCCCGGCCGCAGGCATCCAGTGCGGCACGGGTCCACTGCGTATACAGGCAGTCGTCGCCGGAAACCGCCAGGGGCACGGCGTCGTGTTCCTCCACGCAGAAGCACGGCGCTGCAGCCCAGACCATCCGCTCAGTGCGCAACAGTTCGCCGATTTCTTTGCCGGGCTCGCGGCTGATCACGGTCAGCGCCAGGTCCCGCCGCTGCATCAGCACCGTTGACGACTCGCAATGCAGCTCGATCTGGATCAGCGGGTACGCCTTGGAAAATTGCTTGAGGATCCCCGGCAGGAAGCGCATCACATAGTCGTCTGGCGTGCCGATCCGCACCAGCCCCACCATATGCGGCTCGCGCAGGGTGTTGAACACCTCGCTGTGCAGTTTCAGGATGCGCCGCGCATAACCCAGCAGCACCTGGCCCTCGGGTGTCAGTCGCACCTGCCGGCCATCGCGCTCGAACAGCTTGCGCTGCAACACGTCTTCTTCCAGACGCTTCATCTGCATGCTTACTGCCGATTGAGTGCGGTTGACCAGCTCGCCAGCGCGGGTAAAACCGCCCTGGTCAGCGATGGCAACGAAGGTACGCAGCACTTCAGTGTCGATGCTCGGGTAGCCGGACAATTGATCAATCTCCGGGATGTGTTGCATAAGAAACATTCGTTGGATTGATCATAGTGCCCCGCACACACTGGCGTCATCCCCAAGGGAGGGCGAGAAGATGAAAGGTCAGAAAGGTTACGTGTTGATGGCGAAGCATCCGTTTGCCGGGTTGTTTCAAAGGATTGCCCGCTGGCAGGCATTGCGCTACGAACGCCAGATGCTGGCGAGCATGAGCGATGATGCGCTCAAGGACATCGGCCTCAGCCGCGCCGATGTGGAACAGGAAACCCATCGGCATTTCTGGGAAGACCCGCTGCGAAAATGACCCGGGATGCAGTAGGGTAGGTCGCGAGCCCTCAAGGAGTTTTCCATGCCCGCCGACCTGTCCTTTTCACTCAAGCAAGCTCGACGCATGGCGCTGGCGGCTCAGGGTTTTTCCGGGCGCCAGCCGCCTGCGCAGATCAAGGCCGCGCACCTCAACCGATTGATCGACCGCTTGGGCGTGTTGCAGATTGATTCGGTCAACGCCGTGGTGCGTTCTCATTACCTGCCGCTGTTTTCCCGCCTGGGTCACTATTCCCCTTTACTGCTTGAGGAGGCTGCCTGGAGCCAGGGCCGGCGGCGTTCGCTGTTCGAATACTGGGGGCATGAAGCCTCGCTATTGCCCATGGCGTTGTACCCATTGATGCGGTGGCGCATGGTGCGGGCGCAGCAGGGCCAGGGCATTTATGCGCAGATGGCGCGTTTTGGGCGCGAGCAGCAGGCCATCATTCAGCGTGTGCTCAAGACCGTTGAACAACAGGGCGCACTCGGCGCCGGCAGCCTGTCCACCCGTGAGGAGCGCGCCGGCCCCTGGTGGGACTGGAGTAATGAAAAGCACGCGCTGGAATGGTTGTTTGCTGCCGGGCTGGTCACCGTGGCCGGTCGACGCGGTTTCGAGCGCCTTTACGACTTGCCCGAGCGCGTCATGCCCGCTGACATTCTCCAGCAAGCCCCGTTGGCTGAAGCCGAGGCCCAGCGCGGGTTGTTGCTGCACAGTGCCACCGCCCTGGGGGTCAGCACTGAAAAAGATTTGCGTGATTACTTTCGCCTCGACCCTGCCGACAGTCGCGCTCGCTTGGCTGAGCTGGTGGAGAACGGCCAATTGCTGACCTGCCGGGTTCAGGGCTGGAAGCAGTCGGCATATTGCCTGCCGGAGCCAAAAACGCCGCGCAACGTACCGGCCAGCGCCTTGCTGTCGCCCTTTGACTCGTTGATCTGGGAACGCGCCCGCACTGAACGCCTGTTCGATTTCCGTTACCGACTGGAGATCTACACCCCGCAAGACAAACGGGTGTATGGCTATTACGTGCTGCCGTTTTTGCACAACGAGCGGATCGCCGCCCGCGTCGACCTGCGGGCCGAACGCGCCAATGGGCGCTTGGCGGTGCATGCGGTGCACGAGGAAGAGCCTGGGCTGGATGAGGAGGGGATGCTGGCGCTGGCGCAGCATCTGCGGCAAATGGCGCAATGGTTGGGGCTTGAGCAGGTGCAGCTCAATTGCCAGCGGCCAAGTGCCGCTCGGCTGCGGCTTGCTGGGCTCTAGGGCCCCATCGGGGGCAAGCCCCCTCCCACATTTGGATTTGTGAACGCAGTCAAACTGTGGGAGGGGGCTTGCCCCCGATGGCCTCAGTCCTGTCAGCCTAAATCTCAGCGCTTGACCTGTTTCAAGGTCTCGGCAATCAGAAACGCCAGCTCCAGCGACTGATCGGCATTCATCCGTGGGTCGCAATGGGTGTGATAGCGGTCCGACAAGCCATCCTCGGTAATCGGCCGCGCGCCGCCGATGCACTCGGTGACGTTCTGCCCGGTCATCTCGATATGAATTCCGCCGGCGTAGCTGCCCTCGGCCTGGTGCACCTGGAAGAATTCTTTCACTTCGCCGAGGATCTGCGCAAAGTCGCGGGTCTTGTAGCCGCTGCTGGCCTTGATGGTGTTGCCATGCATCGGGTCCGAGCTCCACAGCACCTGCTTGCCCTCGCGCTGTACGGCGCGGATCAGGTTGGGCAGGTGGTCGCCGACCTTGCCTGCGCCCATGCGGGCGATCAGGTTCAAGCGGCCTGGGTCGTTGTCCGGGTTGAGGATGTCGATCAGGCGGATCAGGTCGTCGGGGTTCATGCTCGGGCCGACCTTGACCCCGATCGGGTTGTTTACGCCGCGCAGAAACTCGACGTGGGCGCCATCCAACTGGCGGGTGCGGTCGCCGATCCACAGCATATGGGCCGAACAGTCGTAGTAGTCGTTGGTCAGGCTGTCACGGCGTACGAAAGCTTGTTCGTAGTTCAGCAGCAGCGCTTCGTGGGCGGTGAAGAAGCTGGTTTCGCGCAGTTGCGGCGAGCTGTCCATGCCGCAGGCACGCATGAAGGCCAGGGTTTCGTCGATGCGGTCCGCCAGTTGGCTGTACTTCTCGGCCAGCGCGGAGTTGGCGATAAAGTCCAGGTTCCACTGATGAACCTGGTGCAGGTCGGCGAAACCGCCCTGGGCGAAGGCGCGCAGCAGGTTGAGGGTGGCGGTGGACTGGTGGTACGACTGCAACAGGCGGTCCGGGTCGGGTACGCGGCTTTTTTCGTCAAAGCCGATGCCGTTGACGATATCGCCACGGTAGGCGGGCAGGGTGATGCCGTCGATGGTCTCGTCGTTGGATGAGCGCGGCTTGGCGAACTGGCCGGCCATGCGCCCGACTTTCACCACCGGGCAGCCGGCGGCGAAGGTCATCACAATCGCCATCTGCAACAACACCTTGAAGGTGTCGCGGATTTTCGCCGCAGAAAACTCAACGAAGCTTTCGGCGCAGTCACCGCCTTGCAACAGGAAGGCGCGACCCTGAGTCACTTCGGCAAACTGGCGGCGCAACTCACGGGCTTCCCCGGCAAACACCAGCGGCGGGTAGCTGGCCAGGTTCTGCTCCACCCGCAACAGGTGTGCGGCGTCCGGGTACTGGGGTTGTTGCTGGATCGGCAGGGCGCGCCAGCTGTCGGGGCTCCAGGGTTGGCTCATCATGAACTCGATTGGTTGATTGACGGTCGGGCGCCAATGTTATCAGCAATTAGTGCGTGACCTGCTGCTGCCGGTTGGCCGACAATCGCGCCTTTGGCGTAGAGCAAACCCGTTAGGAGTAGTGATGACAGAGGAGCGTGTCGAGCGCCTGCTGGCCGAGGTCCATGATGACTTCGGCATGATCCGTGTGCTCGAAGTGGCCGATTACCGGTTTCTCGAATTCGGCGACGCCATCGAGCAGAGCTGCGTGTTCACCGCCGATCCGAGCTGGCTGGAGTACGACTACACCCGCGCGATGCTGATCGGCGCGTTGTGCCATGAACAGCCGGAAAGCGCGTTGTTCCTCGGTCTCGGCGCTGGCACGTTGACCCAGGCGTGCCTGAAGTTCTTGCCCCTGGAAGACGTCGAAGCCATCGAGCTGCGCCCGGACGTACCACGTCTGGCCATCGAGTACCTGGGGTTGGACGATGATCCGCGCCTGTACATCCGCATCGGCGACGCCCTGGAATTGCTGGAGACTGCCGAATCGGCCGACCTGATTTTCGTCGACCTTTATACCGATGTCGGCCCAGGCGTCGGGCACCTGGCCTGGACCTTCCTGGAAAACTGCCAGAAAAAGCTCAACCCCGGTGGTTGGCTGGTGATCAACCAGTGGGCGACTGACGACGGTAAACCACTGGGCGCGGCGTTGTTGCGTGGGCTGTATCACCGGCATTACTGGGAGCTGCCGGTGAAGGAGGGCAATGTGATTTTGCTGGTGCCTTCGGAGTTGGATCAGGTGCTGGATCTGGCTGCGCTTTCTAATCGGGCTGAAGTGTTGGCGCCGCGTCTGGGGTATTCGTTGCAGCCGTTGATCAAGGCGATTCGGCCGGCTACTTAGTTGTCTGTGCTGACGTCATCGGGGGCAAGCCCCTTCCCACATTGGACCGCATTCTCCTGTGGGAGGGGGCTTGCCCTGATGGCGCCGGAGTTGCCCACTCATATGCCTTTGAATACCCCCGGCCGCTTCTCGATCATCGCCCGTACACCTTCCTTGGCATCTGCACTGTTGAACAGCTTGTCGACCATCGGCGGCAAGGCGGCGGCGGCCACGGTCTCACCCTCCATGCGCGCCAGTCGCGCCGACATCAAGGTAGCCTGCACGCCCAGCGGAGCCTGGCGCGCAATGCGGTTGGCCAGTTCAATGGCGCGGGGCAGCAAGTCTTCGCTGGCCATCACTTCCTGCACCAGACCCAGGCGCAGGGCTTCATGGGCGTCGAACTCATCGCCAGTGAGCAGCCAGCGCATGGCGTTGCCCCAGCCGGCGATCTGATGGAAGCGCAATGTCGCACCGCCAAACGGAAAGATCCCACGTTGTACTTCCATCTGCGCAAAGCGCGTGTTGCTCGCACAGAGGTTGATATCCGCTGCCAGCATCAATTCGATACCGATGGTCAGGCAGTAGCCTTGGGCGGCGACGATCACCGGTTTGCTTACCCGCGGACCCGCGAACACGCCCCACGGATCGCAGCCCCCCAGCGGCGGTTGCCAGCCGCCGGCCATCACGGCGCTGACATTGGCCAGGTCCAGCCCGGCGGTGAAGTGGTCGCCGTGGGCAAAGACGACAGCGACCCGCGCAGCGTCGTTTCGATCAAATTCGCCATACGCCAGGCTCAGCTCATTGAGCAAATCCAGGTCAAAGGCATTGCGCTTGGCCACCCGGTCCAGGCCCAACAGCAGGACATGGCCCTGGAGTTCACGGCTGACGCGGCTGCTGCTGGCTTGATTCATCGGGTGTGCCCTCGGGCGCAGGGAAGGATTTCAGACCAAAGGTCTCGAACATTGGGTGAATCGTTTAAGCGTTATCACCAACAGGGCCGGGCCTTTGAAAAATAGACCCTGGCCGGCTTATCTGCAAAGACTGTGACGCAGCGCGGTTTATCGGCGCTTTGCGATAAAAAAAGCTCCCTTTTTCAGGTATTTCCGGTATAGTGCGCGCCGGCCTTTAACCGGGCCGCGTTTAGGTAGCGCAATTCCCCGAAGTCAGCTTCGGCTGCACGTCCGCACAGCGGACTCTCCCTTGACGAATCTTTTTCATTCATTCGTTTTCGCAAATCCCCGCCGACAAAGCAGCCAGGGCGACTCTTGAGTCTCAACACGGCATGCGCAGCTTTGGAGCATGGGTCTTTGCGGATGCACTTAGAGGCAGACCCATGACCCAGGAAACCGGCGGCTTCGCCGCTTTTAATCTTAACCCGAACATTCTTGCTGCCGTCATTGCGACCGGCTACGAAGAACCTTCGGCGATTCAGCAGCAATCGATCCCGATCATCATGGCCGGCCAGGACATGATTGGCCAGGCGCAAACCGGTACCGGTAAAACCGCCGCGTTCGCCCTGCCTATCCTGCACTGCATCGATCCTGCCAAGCGCGAGCCGCAAGCCCTGATCCTGGCGCCAACCCGTGAGTTGGCGCTGCAAGTAGCAACCGCTTTTGAAACCTACGCCAAGCAAATGCCAGGCGTTACCGTTGTTGCCGTTTACGGCGGCGCGCCGATGGGCCCGCAACTGAAAGCCATCCGTAATGGCGCTCAGATTGTTGTGGCGACCCCAGGCCGCCTGTGCGACCACCTGCGTCGCGACGAAAAAGTACTGTCGACCGTGAACCACCTGGTTCTCGACGAAGCTGACGAAATGTTGAAGCTGGGCTTCATGGATGACCTGGAAGTCATCTTCAAGGCGCTGCCACCGACCCGTCAGACCGTACTGTTCTCGGCCACTCTGCCACAGTCGATCCGTGCCATTGCCGAACGCCACCTGCGCGATCCGCAACACGTGAAGATCCAGACCAAGACTCAGACCGTTACCGCGATCGAACAGGCTCACCTGTTGGTTCACGCTGACCAGAAGACCTCGGCTGTATTGAGCCTGCTGGAAGTCGAAGACTTCGATGCCCTGATCATGTTCGTGCGTACCAAGCAAGCGACCCTGGACCTGGCAAGTGCCCTGGAAGCCAAAGGCTACAAAGCCGCTGCGCTGAACGGTGACATCGCCCAGAACCAACGCGAGCGCGTGATCGACTCCCTCAAGGATGGCCGTCTGGACATCGTTGTAGCGACCGACGTAGCCGCTCGTGGTCTCGACGTTCCACGTATCACCCACGTGTTCAACGTTGACATGCCTTACGATCCAGAGTCCTACGTTCACCGTATCGGCCGTACCGGCCGTGCAGGTCGCGAAGGTCGTGCACTGTTGCTGGTGACTCCACGTGAGCGCCGCATGCTGCAAGTGATCGAGCGTGTAACCGGTCAGAAAGTTGCCGAAGTCCGCCTGCCGGATGCCCAGGCTGTTCTCGATGCCCGCATCAAGAAACTGACCAACAGCCTGTCGCCACTGGTGGCTGACGCTGAATCGACCCACGGCGACCTGCTGGACCGCCTGACCGCCGATATCGGCTGCACCCCACGTGCCCTGGCTGCAGCTCTGCTGCGCAAGGCAACCAACGGTCAGGCCCTGACCCTGGCAGCCATCGAGAAAGAACGCCCACTGGTACCGAACAACGCGCCACGCGGTGATCGTCCAGAGCGTACTGGCGACCGTCCAGACCGTGGTGATCGTGAGCGTCGTGCTCCGGTTCCATTGGCTGAAGGTCGTGCTCGTTGCCGTACCGCGCTGGGCGCGCGTGACGGTATCGCTGCCAAGAACCTGCTGGGCGCTATCCTCAACGAGGGTGGCCTGGCACGTGAAGCCATCGGTCGCATCCAGGTCCGTGACAGCTTCTCCCTGGTGGAGCTGCCGGAAGACGGTCTGGAAAAGCTGCTGACCAAACTGAAAGACACTCGCGTTGCCGGTAAGCAGCTGAAGCTGCGTCGCTACCGCGAAGATTGATCCGCCCTTGGGCTGATTGATCGCACATAAAAAATCCCCGACTGGTTCGGGGATTTTTTTTGCGTCGCTGTTTTAACCATTACGAGTTAGCCGAAGCGGTAAATGTCCATGCCCAGCGCGCCCATGGTGAAACCTTGGTGCGCGATGCTGAAACCCCCGCCCGCACCACGCGCAAAGTAGAGCGGCAACAGGTGTTCATCGCTTGGATGGCTGCGAACTGCGTAGGGCGCTTGGCGGCGATAGTCGTGCAGTGCGGCTTCGTCGTTGGCAACAAGCTTCTCCACGACCCAGTCGCGGAAACCCCTCGCCCAAGGCTCGATGCTTTCAGGCCCGGCGTGCCAGTCCAGTTCGCCCAGGTTGTGAGTGATACTGCCGGAACCGATCAGCAGAACACCTTGCTCGCGCAAGCTGGCCAAGGCATGGCCGACTTGTGTCTGCAGGGCAGGGCCCATGTGGCTGGGCAGGGACACCTGCACCACCGGGATATCCGCGGCGGGGTACATCAGCGACAGCGGCACCCAAGTGCCGTGGTCGAAAGGGCGCTGGTCGTCAATGCGCGCATTCAGGCCATCGGCGTGTAACAGTTGGACAATCTCGCGGGCCAGTTGCGGGTCGCCCGGCGCCGGGTACTGCACGGCAAACAGTTCACGGGGGAAGCCGCCGAAGTCGTGCCAGGTTTCCGGTGTGGCGCTGCCGCTGACAAGCAAATCCTGGCTTTCCCAATGCGCCGACACCACCACTATTGCCTTCGGGCGGGGCAGCTCGGCCGCCAGGCGTTGCAGCGCCGGGCCGCTGGCGCCAGGTTGCAGGGCGAGCATGGGCGAACCGTGTGAGATAAACAGGCTGGGGAACATAAGGGGGGTCCTGAGCGTTAACATGGGCCCATCTTCAATCAGATCATTGATCTAAATCTAATATAAGTTTTAGTGCCTTTTGATCGAGATTTCTGGGGGATCCATGGAACCTAAGTTTTGGCAGGAGCGCTGGGCGCGCAATCAGATCGGCTTCCATCGGTCCGAGGTCAACCCTTACCTGCAGCGGCACTGGCTTTCGTTGGGGCTTGCTGAGGGGGCCAAAGTACTGGTGCCGCTGTGTGGCAAAAGCCTGGACTTGATGTGGCTGGCCAGCCACGGCTATCGCGTGCTCGGCGTTGAACTGTCGGAGCAAGCGGTTGAAGCCTTCTTCAGTGAGCAGAACCTGACGCCGCGAACCACTCGGCACGGCGCGTTCAAGGTGTACCAGGCGGATTTGATCGAAGTGTGGTGCGGTGATTTCTTCGCCCTGGACGCTGAGGTGCTGGCTGATTGCACTGCGCTCTACGACCGCGCCGCCCTGATCGCCTTGCCACCGCTGATGCGCGCGCAGTACGCCGAGCATCTGAACAGCCGCTTGCGCCCAGGCTGCCAAGGATTGCTCATCACCCTCGACTACGACCAGACGCAAAAGGCCGGCCCGCCGTTTGCCGTGACGGATGACGAGGTGAAGGTGCTGCTGGAAGCGCACTGGAGCCTGCAGGTGATCGAGGAGCAAGACATTCTTGGTGAGAGCTGGAAGTTCGTGCAGGACGGCGTCACAGGCTTGGACGAGCGCGTCTACAAAATGGCGTGGGTATAAAGGGGCGCCCACAAAAAAGGGGCGATCCGATCGCCCCTTTTTTTTGCATTACCGGGTATCAGCCCCGACGACGTAGCGCGTCAATACGCTCTTCCAGCGGTGGGTGGCTCATGAACATGCGCGCCAGGCCCTGCTTGATGCCGCCGTTGATGCCGAAGGCGGTCAGGCTGTCAGGCATGTGCACCGGCAGGCCCTGTTCGGAGCGCAGGCGTTGCAGCGCACTGATCATTGCGCTGGTGCCCGCCAGGCGTGCGCCGGCTTCGTCTGCCCGGAACTCGCGTTTGCGCGAGAACCACATCACGATCGCACTGGCCAGGAAGCCCAGTACCACTTCGGCAAAGATGGTCGCCACGAAGTAGGCGATACCGCGACCGCCTTCGTTCTTGAAGATCACCTTGTCGACAAAATTGCCGATGATCCGCGCAAAGAACATCACGAAGGTGTTCACCACGCCTTGCACCAATGCCAGGGTGATCATGTCGCCGTTGGCAACGTGGCCAATCTCGTGCGCGAGTACTGCCTTTACTTCATCGGGTGAGAAACGTTCGAGCAAGCCCTGGCTGACGGCCACGAGCGCGTCGTTCTTGTTCCAGCCCGTTGCAAAGGCGTTGGCCTCATAAGCAGGGAAAATCCCGACTTCGGGCATTTTGATACCTGCCTCTTGGGACAACTGCTCCACGGTTTGCATCAGCCATTGTTCATGGCGAGTGCGTGGTTGGGTGATGACCTGGGTGCTGGTGCTCATCTTCGCCATCCACTTGGAGATGAACAGCGAGAACAGCGAGCCGGCAAAACCAAAGACCGCACAGAAAATCAGCAGCTGATTGAGGTTCAGATCAACCCCGTTGGCCGCCATGAACCCGTTGAAGCCGAAAAGGCTCAGGGTGATGCTGGCAATCAGCACGACCGCCAGGTTGGTGGCCAAGAACAGCAGGATGCGCATCATGGTTGTAGAGTTCTCCTCATGCTTAATATGTCGCTTACTGCGGGGTATATAAGGTGCGGCATGGGGTGATTCAACCGAGCGACTATTTCAAACTGTGTCCTACAGCTCGAATGTAGAGTCTTGAAGGGATTTTCCGACCGGGAATGCTACCCCTTACAAGCCGTTCATGGTCTTGTGGCCCAACAATTATAGGGGGCTTGAGGCCATAGAGCGGCACGGGCGGTATGAGGGGAGGGGTAAAGACAGAGAAGTGTTGCCAGATAATCGCTGTACGACCGAATGTCGGTCGTACAGCGCCATATCCCCTACTGGCGATAGGACTTGAGGAAATTGCCGATACGTCCAATCGCCATGTCCAGGTCATCCACACGCGGTAAGGTAACCACGCGGAAGTGATCCGGCCACGGCCAGTTGAACGCGGTGCCCTGCACCACCAGCAGTTTTTCCGACAGCAGCAAGTCGAGCACGAACTTCTCGTCGTTGAGGATCGGGCACACCTTCGGGTCGATCCGTGGGAACGCGTACAACGCACCCATGGGTTTCACGCAGCTCACGCCCGGGATCGCGTTGAGCAGTTCCCACGTGCGGTTGCGCTGCTCCAGCAGGCGGCCCTGGGGCAGAACCAGGTCATTGATGCTCTGGTAGCCGCCCAGTGCGGTCTGGATTGCGTGTTGGCTCGGCACGTTGGCACACAGGCGCATGTTGGCCAGCATGTCGATACCTTCGATGTAGCTCTGGGCGTTGTGCTTGGGACCGGAGATGGCGATCCAGCCGGAGCGGAAGCCCGCCACGCGGTAGGACTTGGACAGGCCGTTGAAGGTCAGGCACAGCAGGTCCGGCGCCAGGGAGCCCGTGCAGATATGGACCGCATCGTCGTAGAGAATCTTGTCGTAGATCTCGTCGGAGAACACCACCAGGTTGTGCTGGCGGGCCAGTTCGAGCATGCCCAGCAGCACTTCTTTAGAGTAAACCGCGCCGGTAGGGTTGTTCGGGTTGATGATCACCAGTGCCTTGGTGTTCGGGGTGATCTTGGCCTTGATGTCGGCCAGGTCCGGGAACCAATCGGCGCCCTCGTCGCACAGGTAGTGCACCGGGTGGCCACCGGCCAGGGTCACGGCGGCGGTCCACAGTGGATAGTCCGGTGCTGGTACCAGCACTTCGTCGCCGTTGTTGAGCAGCGCCTGCATGGACATCACGATCAGCTCGGACACGCCATTGCCCAGGTAGATGTCTTCGATGCCGACACCTTCAACCTGCTTCTGCTGGTAGTACTGCATCACCGCCTTGCGTGCGCTGAACAGGCCCTTGGAGTCGCTGTAGCCCTGTGCGGTAGGCAGGTTGCGGATCACGTCCTGGAGGATTTCGTCCGGCGCTTCGAAACCAAAGGGCGCCGGGTTGCCAATGTTCAGCTTGAGGATGCGATGGCCTTCCTCTTCCAGGCGCTTGGCGTGCTTGAGCACTGGGCCGCGAATGTCATAGCAGACGTTGGCGAGCTTGTTCGATTTGCTGACCTGCATGGCGATGTGATCCTGAAAATGAACGATCCAGACGGTGTGGACACTACCGTACTGTGAAACCTGCGGGGCCCGCACCCATAAATACGTTTGAATGCCGATAGCGCGGGTGCCAGACTGGCGTTTTGAAGAGGCGCAATCATACGTGCCGCCTGATCCATGGAAAAGACACAGATCAGGCTTTTTCAGTTGCCGAGGTGTACCGATGGATAAGTTGCAGAAAACCGTTGAAGAGTGGAAAGCCATGCTCGATCCCGAGCAGTACAACGTGTGCCGGCTCAAAGGTACCGAGCGCCCGTTCAGCGGCAAGTACAACGACACCAAGACCGGCGGCGTGTACCACTGCATCTGCTGCAATGAGCCGCTGTTCGACTCCGCCACCAAATTTGATTCCGGCTGCGGCTGGCCGAGCTTTTACGCGCCGATTGCCGACAGCGCGATGATCGAGATCCGTGACGTCAGCCACGGCATGATCCGCACCGAAGTCACCTGCGCCAAGTGTGATGCGCATCTAGGCCACGTGTTCCCGGATGGTCCGCCGCCGACCGGTCTGCGTTATTGCATCAACTCGGTGTGCCTGGACCTGGTCCCGCGCTGAGTCCTCGTGGTGAGGGAGCCTGCTCCCTCATCCCGTGCCCATAAGGCACTATCATTCCGATCAATTCAATTGCACACAATTGAATCGCCTACTATCTTTCTCCTTCTTCTCCCTTTTTCTTGAGGCACTGCCATGAGCGACAACCTGCTGAGCATCCCTTGCACCACCATCAAAGGTGAGCAAAAGACCTTGGCCGATTTCGCCGGCAAGGCCGTGCTGGTGGTCAACACTGCCAGCAAGTGCGGTTTCACCCCGCAGTACAAGGGGCTGGAACAGCTTTGGCAGCAATACAAGGATCAGGGCTTGGTGGTGCTGGGCTTTCCCTGCAACCAGTTCGGCAAGCAGGAGCCGGGTGACGAAGGCGCGATCTCAGAATTCTGCGAGCTGAATTTCGGTGTCAGCTTCCCGTTGTTCAAGAAGATCGACGTGAATGGCAGCGATGCCCATCCACTGTTCGTGCAACTGAAAAAACAGGCGCCGGGCCTGCTGGGTTCCAAAGGCATCAAGTGGAACTTCACCAAGTTCCTCATCGGCCGCGACGGCCAGGTGGTCAAGCGCTTTGGCCCCACCACCAAGCCGCAGGACCTGACCCAAGAGATCGAAGCCCTGCTCAAATGATCCAGCCGCCCGCCGTGTCCCTGGCCCTGGACAACCAGCTGTGTTTCAAGCTCTACGCTGCTTCCAGGGCTGTTACACGCGCCTATAAGCCGATGCTCGACCAATTGGGCCTGACCTATCCGCAATATGTGGTGATGCTGGTGTTGTGGGAGTGGCACGACACGCCAACGTCGCAACCAACAGTCAAAGCCCTGGGCGAACGCCTGATGCTCGACTCGGGTACGTTGACGCCCTTGCTCAAGCGTCTGGAGCAACTTGCGCTGGTGCGGCGCCGGCGCAGTGCCCAGGATGAGCGGGAGGTTCACCTGAGCCTGAGTGACAGCGGCGTACAGCTGCGTGATCAGACCCTCGCCCTGAAAACCCGGTTGCTGTGCGCCAGTGGGGTTGACCTGAACCAGGCTGACGCCTTGCGTGACGGTCTGGATCAGTTGCTGGCGCAGATCAGAGCGTTGTCGTCCGAGGCACCCACAGGTCCAGCAGGGCATTGAGTTCTTCGCGGCGGAACGGTTTGGCCAGGTAGTCATTCATGCCCGCCGCACGGCACCGCTCGCGCTCCTCGGACAGGGCGTTGGCGGTCAACGCGACAATCGGCAGGTCCGGCCAGCGCCCGCTGCGGCGAATCTGTCGGCTGGCTTCATAGCCATCCATCACCGGCATGTTGCAGTCCATCAGCACCAGGTCGAAGGGTTGCTCTTCGAGGAGTTTGAGCGCTTCGCCGCCATGGGGCGCCACAATCACCTCGCAGCCCAGTTTGCTGAGCATGCCCTTGGCCACCAGTTGATTGACCGGGTTGTCCTCCACCAGCAGGATGCGCGCGCGATGCGCGAGGGGGGCCGCATCCAGCTGGATCGGATCAAGGATCAACTGCGTGCCTCTGTGCATGTTGCGCAGCAGGATCTGATACAGCGCGGTGCGGCTCAAAGGACGCGCCTGTTGGTGCAGGGGTACCAGCGCTGCCACTTCCTCGCTGGGCATGAAATTGCCATAGGCCGTCACCAGCAAAATGGGCGCGGTAATGCCCGGCCGTATGCGGAACAGGCATTCCGGGCAATCGGTAATCAGCAGGTCAGGCGTTTGCCCGCTCAAATCGTCATCCATGGTGAAACAACGCGGTGTCAGCCCCCAACTGGGCAGCAGTGTGGTGAGCAACTCCGTCAGGCCGCCGCCAGCGCTGGTGATGGCGATGACCTGGCCGCTCAGCGGCGGCGGCTGCACGGCGGGCAAATGGGTGGTCAGCGGCAGGTCTGCGCAGAATTGGCTGCCAAAGCCCACCTCCGAGCTGATACTCAACCGTCCCTTCATGGCTTCACAGAGGTTGTGGGTCAGCGCCAGACCCAGGCCCGTCCCGCCAAACTGGCGAGTGATACCGGCACCGGCCTGGGTGAACGGTTGGAAGATCTTCACCTGGGCATCCTGCGCAATGCCGATGCCGGTATCGCAGACTTCAATACGCACGCCGCCGTCGTGGGTGTGCAGGCGCACATCAACGCGACCGAAGCGTGTGAACTTGAGGGCGTTGGACAGTAAGTTGCTGACGATCTGCCGCACACGGGTCGGGTCGCCCAGTACCTGGGCCGGAAACTGCGGGTCGATCAGGCACGTCAGTTCCACGCTCGGCGCTGCGTTCTGTGACAAGAGGTTCGCGGTGTCTTCCACCAGCGCGCCGAGGTCGAACGGGATGCGCTCCAGCTCCAACTGCCCGGCATCAAACTTGGACAGGTCGAGAATATCGTTGAGCAACTCCACCAGCACTTTGCCCGAGTCATGGGCGATAGACAGTTGCTGGCGTTGCTCGGCGTTCAACGGGCTGTCCAGCGACAGCGCGATCATGCCCAGCAGGCCGTTGAGCGGGGTGCGGATTTCGTGGCTCATGTTTGCGAGGAAAGCCGCCCGGGCCTGAGCCATGGCCAATGCATTCATCTTTGCCGCTTCGAGCTCATTGTTGGTCTGGGTCAGGCGCTGGTTGCTGGCCTTGAGTTCGAGGGTGCGAGCGGAGACGATGTCCTCCAGTTGCCCCAGGTATTCCGTCAATCGGTCTTCGGCGTGACGGCGTTGCTGGATTTCGGTTTCCATGTTTTCGAATTGCTGGTTGGCGACATTCACCAACACGCCGATTTCATCGTGCTCATGCCCCGGCGGGCAATCCAGGCGGGCCTGCTTGCGGGTGCTCAGTTCACGGATAATGCGCACCAGCGGTTGAGTCAGCATCACATAGAACAGGCCCAGCAGAATCCCGGTCAGCAGCAGGCTGCGGGCAAATCCGTTGAGCAGGGTGATCTCGGCGCGGCGTAGGAACCGGCTGCCAAAAGCGTAGGTGTCGACATCCAGACGTAGTACGCCCAGTGACTCGTTAGGCATGTGGCTCAGGAACAGTTGGTCTTCGAACTGGCGGTTGGCGCCAAACATGAAGTCACTGATAGGCCGGTAAGTGCTTTCCTTGCGTGGCCGGTCGACATCGGCGAGTACCACGCCGTTGTTGTCGATCAACTGCGCGCGAATGATGGCTGGGGAGTGCAACAGGCCGCGGGTCAGCTCCTGGGCCAGTTCCGCATCGATGTTGTAGGCAATACGTGACGCCGGGTTATGGCTGATTTCGATCAGCGAGCGTATTTCACGGTTGATGGATGCGTCTTCACTGGCATAATCAATGCCGATTTGGATCAGGCTGAGCAAGGTTCCCAAGACGAAACCGACCAGCACAGTCAATCTGGCTTGTTTAAAAGACAAGCGGTGGGCGAATTTGATATCCATCGAGTGTTGAACCACTTCACGTTTCCCTTCGCCCGGCAAGCATAGCTGAACATCCACAGGCTCAGGCTTGCCCGGCATAAATCGTTTTTTACGCAGCCCCAAGCGGTCTGTCGCAGGGTTGCCAATACGCCATCTTTTACAAGAACTTGCCAGAGGAATAATCGTGGACTCTCGATTGAATGCCTTTCTGGAGCGGGCCGATGCAGTGCTCGCTCGTCTGGAACCCTTGTTGCCCGCGCCACGCCAAGCCATCGACTGGAACCATTGCCTGGCCGCCCGTTGGCAGCGTGAAGGCCGCAGTGGTTTCCTGTTGCCCCTGGATGTGAGCCTGGACATGCGCCTGTCCGACCTGATTGGCGTGGACAAGCAACGTGAAACACTGGCGCGCAACACTCAGCAGTTTCTGGATGGGCTGCCCGCCAACCATGCGTTGCTGTGGGGTTCGCGCGGTACCGGTAAATCGTCCATGGTGCGCGCGTTGCTCGCCCAGCATGCCGAGGCCGGTTTGCGCCTGATCGAAATCGAGCGTGACCACCTGGCCGACTTGCCCCGTGTGGTTGAGCAACTGCTCAAGCTGCCGCAGCGTTTCATCCTGTTTTGTGACGACCTGTCGTTCGAGGCCGGCGAGGGCGACTACCGGGTACTCAAGAGCGTACTGGATGGCTCCCTGGAACAGGCGCCTGAAAACGTCCTGTTGTATGCCACGTCCAACCGCCGTCACTTGGTGCCGGAAAACCAGAGCGACAACGACAATTGGAAGCGCGTGGATGGCGAACTGCACCCCAGTGAGGCGGTGGAAGACAAGATTGCCCTGTCCGACCGTTTTGGCTTGTGGCTGTCGTTTTACCCGTTCACCCAGGAGCATTTTCTGGATGTGGTCGAGCACTGGATCGGTGAGCTGGCGAACAAGGCGGGTTTGCAGTGGCAGCGCGATGAAGCCCTCGACATTCTGGCCGTGCGCTGGGCGACCGGGCGCGGCAACCGCAACGGCCGTTGCGCGTATCAATTCGCCCGTTATTGGGTGGGCCTCAAATTATTGGAGCGTCAACCATGATCGATTTACAACAAGCCGGCACCGGTCTCGGTGGCTATGCCCTGCTGTGTGCCCAGTTGGAGTCGCTGCTGGCGGATGAACGCGATTTCATCGCCAACAGCGCGCAGTTCTCCGCTTTCCTGTTTAGCCAGTTGGATGACCTGAACTGGGCCGGCTTTTACCTCAACCGCAATGAAGAGCTGGTACTCGGCCCATTCCAGGGGCAGATCGCGTGTGTGCGTATTCCGTTTGGCCGAGGGGTCTGCGGTGCCGCTGCGGCCTCGCGGCAAACCCAACGGGTGGAAGATGTGCACGCGTTCCCCGGGCATATCGCTTGTGACAGCGCGTCCAACAGCGAACTGGTGGTGCCACTGGTCAAGGACGGCAAGTTGATTGGCGTCCTCGACCTCGATAGCCCCTTGCTGGCCCGCTTTACCCCTCAGGACCAGGCGGGAATCGAACATCTGGCGGCGATCTTCCTGCGCTTGACCGACTGCTGATCAAGCAGGGGGGCGCAGCACGCCCCCTTACTGACCCTCCATCCCGTCAAGCTGCACCTGCAGCATCCTCTCCATCTCCAGCATCAGCTTTTCCAGGGATTTCACACCCGCATTGATCAGGTGTCGTTCATCGCCGTGGGCACAGGTCTGTTCAAGGGCTTCGCAGTGCGAGGCCAGCGTACTGGCTTGAACGATGCGGGCAGCGCCCTTGATCTTGTGAGCCTGTTCGATGATGTTCTGGGCCGGGGCCTGCGCAGCCATCAGTGCGACCAACTCTTGGCGATCCTGACGGCTGCTTTTCAGTAGCTCTTCCAGCAAGCGACGGCTCATGTGCGGGTCGCCACCGGTAAGGTTCTCGAAATTGCCGAGGTCCAGGATCATGTGGGTGGGTTGCGGACTGATCTTTGCCAGTTGCCGTTCCAGCGCCGTGAGGCTAATGGGTTTGAACAGGCAGTCGTTCATGCCTGCTTCTGCGCAGCGATGCTTCTCCTCGGGCTGTGCATTGGCGGTGAAGCCCAGCACGACGCAGGGCTTCAGGTGTTCGCGTTGTTCATATTCGCGGATTGAGCGACTCAACTCGTAGCCGTTCATGATGGGCATGTTGCAATCGGCGATCACCAGATCGAAGTGCTCCTGGCGCCACGCCTGGAAACCGGTGGCCCCGTTCTGGGCGGCAGTGAACTGGTGGCCCAGGAAACCGAGTTGCTGACACATCAGCAAACGGTTCGCCGGGTGATCGTCCACCACCAGCACATTGAGCACGGTCGCGCTTGCAGGCGCCTCGGATTTGAGTTCGTCCGCCGTCGTCACCGGTTGCAGGCGCGTCATCCTCAGGCTCACATGCACTTGGGTACCCACCATGGGCACGCTGCTCAGGCTCAGTTGCCCGCCCATCATGGCGCACAGGCTGCGACAGATCACCAGCCCCAGGCCTGCGCCGCTCCTGGCCAGTTGCCCGGAATTGTCGGCCTGGGCAAAGGGTTCGAACAGGCGCTTCTGGTCGTCCCGGCTGATACCGATGCCGGTGTCTTCCACCACCAGTTTCATCTCGACCTGTTGCGCCAGCTCAGTGGGTAAGACTTGTACCTTGATTTTTACCTGGCCACGCTCGGTGAACTTGATGGCATTGCTGACCAGGTTCGACAGCACCTGCTTGAAGCGCAGTGGGTCGATCAAGACTTCAGTGTCTTCAAGGTCTGGCGTGAACTCCAGCATCAGGCTGAGGCTCTTTTGACGCGCCAGGCCGTCGAAGACACGCACCACCGACTCGATCACTTCCCGCAGGTTGACGCGCTCCGGTGCCAGGCTCAGGCGCCCGGATTCGATACGCGCGATGTCCAGGATGTCGCCGATCAGTTCCAGCAGATCCTTGGCTGAGTTATAGGCCACTTCGATGGCCGGGCGATCAAGGTGGCCCTGGTCCGCCCGCTTGAGGGTCAGTTCCAGCATGCCGATCACCGCGTTCATCGGTGTGCGGATTTCATGGCTCATGGTCGCGAGGAACGTGCTCTTGGCCCGGTTGGCTTCGTCGGCTCGTTCCTTGGCGGTACGAAGTTCGTCGAACAGCTGGCGTCGCTCACTGATGTCTATCCAGCCACCGATGATGCCCTGAACTTCACCGACCGAGTCACGGTACGGCAGGATCCAGTGGTAGATCGTGAGTTTTTTTCCGCGAATATGCAGGGGACGGTCCAGGATCATCGGTTTGCCTTCGGCCACCACGCGTTGATAGTCGGCATGGTATTGCGCCGCTTCCGTTGCAAGGGCTGTGCTGATCTGGACCGCACTTTTGCCTATCACGTCTTCGCGCTTGACGTCGAACACCTGCAGGTAGCTGTCATTGCAGGTCTGCAGCAGCCCCCTGCTATCACGTACATAGATCGGGTGCGGGGTTTCATTGACCAGTGCGCGCATGAACTCGAACTGATCATTGAGGGCGCGCTCGGCCATTTTCCGGTGACTGATCTGGCGGCGCATGTAAGCGTTCCAGCTCAGGGAAATCAGCAGCAGCAACCCGGTGCCGATGATGATGCGTGCAATGAGTTGGTGATAGTCACGCCAGTAACTGTCTGAGGCGGCGGTATAGCCGCGCCAACGACTGTTGATCACCCCCAGCTCATCCGGGGCGATGCTGAGCAGGGCTTTGTCGAGGATCGAGCTGAGTTCCGTGGCGCTGCGTGACGTCGCCAATCCAAAGGTGGCGGGCATGGTGCCAATGCTGAAGCTGATTTGAACCTTGTCCTGGAACATCTGCGAGGTCAGAAAGTAATTGGCGACCACCAGGGTATTCACGGCGCCCTCCACATGGCCTTGTACGAGCATCTCGGCTGACTTGAAGGTGTCACCGGCTTCTACCAGTTGAATCTTTGGGAACTGCTCGCGCAGGAATTTTTTCAGCGGGCTGCCCTGAGTGATCGCCAGGCGTTTGCCCTCCATTTCCTCCAGACCTGTGGGTGCCTGGCCGTCCTTGCGCGTCAGCATTACGTAGGAGTTTTCCAGGTAAGGGCGGCTGAAGTTGATTTGAGCCTCGCGTTCGACGCTCGGGATGATCGCCCCGATGATGTCCGCTTTGCCTGTCTCGACGTCTTCGATCATTGCGTTCACATCCCGCCCGCGCTGGATCTCGAAGCGCAGCCCGGTGCGCAGGCGAATCAGTTCCAGCAGGTCGGCGGTGACGCCGTGGAAATTGCCATCGGCATCGAAGAACGTCAGCGGCGCAAAGGTGGGGTTCACGATCACCTTGACCACCGGATTGTCTCTGAGCCAGCGTTCCTCGCGCTGCGTCAGTTGCAGCTTCTGGTCGGTCAACAGGATGTCGCTGCCGGCACTCCAGCGCTTGGCGATCGCTTCCCTTTCGGTGGTAGGCACGGCCCTCAGTGCTGCGTCGACGATGCTCAACAGGGTTTGCTGCTCCTGGGGCATCGCAAAGCTGAATCCATAGGCTTCATGTTTGCCGAAGTTCGCCATGCGGATGTTTTTCAGGTAGCCCTTGTTGATCATGTAGTGCGTGGAGATGGTATCGCCGAGAAAAACGTCAGCCTGGTCGAAAGCCACCGCATTCAAGGCGTTTTGATAAGAGGGGTAGGCGCGGATGATCGCCTTGGGGTACAGCTTCTCCACCTCGCCCAGCGGCAGGTAGTGGTAGACCAGTGCCAGACGCATCCCGGCCAGTCCGTCGCTCAGGCTGCGGGTCTCGCCTTCGCGGGTCACCAGCACCGGCCGGTCTGCGGCATAGGGCTCAGACAGGGTCAGGTTGGGGTTTGCCGCTTCAAAACTGTTGGAGGAGCCCAGTAAATCGATATCCCCAGCTTCAAGGGCCCGAATGGCGGCTTCTCGGGAGGGGTAGCGCAATACCTTTATCGGTAAGGCCAATGCCGTGGCCAGGAGGCCGGCGTAGTCCGCGGTGAGTCCCTCGTAGTCGTGCCCGCTGGAGGTCAGGTCAAACGGCGGATAGTCCGGGTATGCCGTTCCCAGCACCAATTCCCGTTTGTTTTGGAGCCATTGGCGCTGGGCCTTGTTCAGGTGGGTTTCCAGTTGCATGGAGTTTGCGCGACTCAATAGGTCGAAATGTTCCGGGCTCGCTGGAGGGGTTGCAGGCACGGCAGTGCTGAAGCACAAACCGGCACTCAATATAATCAAATAGTCCTTTATACGGCTGGGCATCCGCTTTCTCACACTAGCGCGTTTCGTTTTGCCATCTCGATAAGTTCTACCAAAGACTTGGCTTGAAGTTTTTGCATTAACCTCTTTTTGTAGGTGCTTACTGTTTTGTTGCTCAGAAACATGCCTTTGGCGATTTCCTTGTTGGTGCGACCTTGTGCGAAAAGTTGCAATACCATTAACTCGCGATCGTTAACGGCCTTGAACAGTTCAAGCTCCTTGCCGCTTTCGTCATTGGTGTTCAAGGCCTGGCTGGGGAAGTAGTTGTAACCTGACAAGACGGCACGGATGGCGCTCATCAGTTCACTCAGGTCGCCTTCCTTGCACACATAGCCATCGGCACCTGAACGCATGCAGCGGGTGGCAAACAGGGTGGGCGATTGAGCCGTCAGCACCAGGGTTTTCATCGAGGTGTTCATGGCGTTGAACCGGCACAGCACTTCCAGTCCATCGAGTTTCGGAATGCTGATGTCGAGGATGATCAGGTCCGGCATGCATTCGCGGACCATTTGGATGGCGTCGCACCCGTTATCCGTTTCGCCGACGACTTTGAAATTCTCTTCATGTTCCAACAACATTCGTATGGCGAGCCTTATAACCGGGTGGTCATCAATAATAAAAACTGTGTTCATGATCGTATTCCATGCGTGTGCAAATAAAGCGGGCACATTAGCTCAGAAGCTAAGGCAGGAGCATGAACTTGAAGGGGAGTAGGTATAAAACAGGAAAATTCCTACATCAAAAAAGGTAAAGGCCTACCGGCTGATAAGGCGTTGTAGGGCGAAAAGCCTATATTTCGCAGGGGCGTGAACTGAATCGTGGTGCCAGGGATTTTGCGGACGTTATGCGTGCAGTTTTCGACGGGTTTATATGTTTTAAGTCCTACATTTATAGTGTGAGTAATGGCAGGGTCAAACCTGCAAGTTCATCTTTGTTTAATGGCTTCGGCAAGTAGCCGAGCAACGGCAGGCCCCGTTTGAGCGCCAGGGCCTGCAGCGTTGAAAGTTCTGTCACGGGCAGCCCGCTGAGCAGGATGGCGGCCTTGATAAAGCCACGGCGGCTGGCGATTTCAATCAGTTCAAGCCCAGGCAGATCGGGCAGGCACTGATCGCACAGGATAATGTCGAAGGGCGCCTCGGCCTGCGTCATGAAGCGAATCGCCTGTTCGGCGTTTTCCGCCGGGGTCAGATGCTCAAAGCCGAAGCTTTTGAGCAGGCATTGGGTGGCGAGCAATTGAAAGGGGTGATCCTCTACCAACAGGATCCGAAGGGGGTACTTGGGCATAGAAGGCACACGGTGAGTCAAGCGTCGATGGGAGGCACGCAAGAACGGTTCGCCAGATTCGCCCGGAGCGTGCGCGATTATTCCTCGGGTGTTTGTGCGAATTCGATCAGGCCGCTCTGTTCCCGTCGTAGGGCGATTCTCTTCAGGGAACAGGCAACTTGATGCATGACGTTACTGAGGGCTTGAACGCCCGGTCATTTCCCGCGCCATCTCAGTGGCATAGCTGTCGGTCATGCCGGCGATAAAGTCGATCATGCGCAGAAACGAGGCGTGCAGTGGCCAAGCAGGATTCGGTGCATTGTTGCCCAGCAGATCGAGAATGCGCCGGTTCTTGAAGGACGGCGTACGCCCGCCATGCTGCTCCAATGCCGCGCCACAAAAGGCGTTCAGCAGTATTTCCAGCGTGGTGTAGGCGCCAATTTCATGCAAAGTCTTGCGTTTGTCCTGGAAGATCTTCTTGCGCGCCATATCTTTGGCATCCAGCACGCAGCGTTTGGCCGGGCCGTGCATATGCTCCACCAGGTCGCCGGGCAGGGTGCCGGCCAGCAACGCATCCTGCTGTTCGACGAAGGCTCTGGCCGCCGCGTTGGTCAAATGCTCGATGGCCTTGCCGCGCAGTATCGCCAGCTTGCGTCGGCGCGAGTCCTGGGGGCCGAGTTGCCGATAGGTCTGCGGCAGGTCGTCGCCCACCAGATCAAGCAGCAGCGACTCGACTTCGGCGTATTCCAGCAGATCCATTTCCAGGCCGTCTTCCAGGTCGATCAGGGCGTAGCAGATGTCATCCGCGGCTTCCATCAGATAGACCAGTGGGTGACGAGCCCAGCGTTGTTCTTCGAGTTGTGGCAGGCCGAGCTTGTGGGCGATCTGTTCGAGAATCGGCAGCTCGCTCTGGTAGCAACCGAACTTGTGTTTCTTGTAGCCCAGAGCGTCGGCGTGGCGAGCGGTCCAGGGGTATTTCAGGTAAGTGCCCAGGGTGGCATACGTCAGCCGCGTACCGCCGTCGAACTGGTGGTATTCAAGCTGGGTCAGTACCCGGAAACCTTGGGCATTGCCTTCGAAATTGAGGAAGTCATTGCGCTCGGCGCTGCTCATGTCATCCAGCCAGCCGCGCCCGGCTGCCTGTTGGAACCAGTGGCGGATAGCGTCTTCCCCGGAATGCCCGAATGGCGGATTGCCGATGTCGTGGGCCAGGCAGGCCGATTGCACCACCATGCCCAGATCACTCGGGTCGCACCAGTCGGGCAGGGCGCTGCGCAGGGTTTCGCCGACGCGCATGCCGAGGGAGCGGCCCACGCAACTGACTTCCAGGGAGTGGGTCAGGCGGGTGTGGATATGATCGTTGCTGGACACCGGGTGCACTTGGGTCTTGCGGCCCAGGCGGCGAAACGCGCCGGAGAAAATAATGCGGTCATGGTCTTTGTGAAAGGGGCTGCGGCCGAGTTCTTCCGGGCTGTGCAGGGGCTTTCCAAGCCGTTCGCGGGTAAGCAGGGTAGGCCAATCCAAGGCGGGTACTCTCCGTGCGGTGAATGACCCGCCCAGCTTCCCGGTTCCGCCCTGGCGGGGCAAGCGAAAATCTACAACCCGGCCGCGTCGATATCGATTAACAGCAAGCGCTGACCGTTATCGAAGAATTGTCCGGCGGTGAGGCAATACTGGTTGGTGGTGGCGTCGCGATAAGTCGAGGACAACGTCAGGCGCCGCTCGTCCCAACCTTCGGCCAGCAGGTGGTAGAAATACGGGCGCCACGACCAGTTGTGGCCCAGGTAACGGTTGTCGGCTTGCCAGGCGTCATGGCGCCATTCCAGGTTGGGCGTGAGCTGCGTGCCATGCCGGTCGCACTGATAAAAACGCAGCAGCCAGGGGAAATCCGGCAATTGCGGCAACTGGTCAAGCGGCGCCTGGCCCAGGGCCCAGCTTTGCAGGATTTTCATCAACTCGGTCAATTGCTGGCGCAGGTGCATGATGCGCCCACGCTCCGCCAGTTTCTGCTGGACGTATGTCGTGCGCAGTTGGGCAAAGCGCGGTACGAAAGCGTCGGCGGCGAACCAGTCCAACTGTGCCTGGGCAAACAGATAGCCTTGTACATAGCGCGAGCCGCATTCCAGGGCAAAGCTCAGTTGTGCCTCGGTTTCCACGCCTTCGGCAATGATCCAGCAGCCGGTTTTTTCCGCCATCTGAGCCAGTGCCCGCACCACATCACTGCTTGGCCCGCCCTTGGCGGCTTCCTGGAACAGGCGCATGTCCAGCTTGAGGATATCCGGCTGCAACGCCAGTACCCGGTCAAGCTGGGAGTAGCCCGCGCCGAAGTCATCAATCGCGATGCGCGCACCGGCCTGGCGATACCGCGCGACCACATCGGCCAGGCGCTGGATATCACCGCCCAGTTCAGTGATCTCGAACACGATGCGCTGCGGGTCAACTCCATGGGCGTGGATTTGTTTCAGGCTCGGCAGGGCCTGGCCCGGACGCAATCGGTTGATCCAGCGCGGCGAGATGTTGAGGCTCAGAAACCAGTCTTGGGGCGCTTCATGCAGGCGGCTCAAGGCGTTGTCGCGCAGCTGCCGGTCGAGGCGGCGCAAGGTCGTGCCTGGCGTGCGCGGGTCGGCGAACAACGGGCCCACGGACTGCAAGCTGCCGTCGGCCTGGCGCAGGCGTCCCAGTGCCTCTACGCCGGCAATGCGTCCGGTGGCAGTGTCGATAAACGGCTGGAAGCAGGCGAGCGGTTGCCCGTCAATCACAGGGCCTCCTTATGGGAGATAGCGAAAAAAAGAGGCCCGGCCTTCAATGACGAAGGCCGGGCCGATTCTGTTTGCAAGAATGCAGCCAGCAGGGCTTATCCTTTGCGTGAAGTCCCCGCCATCGCCAATTTGATCAGAGGGATCAAACCGGCGCCCAGCCGCACCAGTCGGGTGATGCTGCTGATACTGCCGCCCTTGGCCCCCTTGCCGGTAAAGAAACCCATCAGCGTCACCGCCGCCACGCCCCACAGCGGCGCGTGCTTGATACCCAGGCTGTCCTGCCAGTTGTGGCGCATGTCGCGCACTTTGTGCAGCGGTGCCATCAATTGTTGGGACTCGTGACGGATTTCCTGGCGGTGCATTTCCATGCGCAGGCGGATCAGCGCCTTGCGCATTTCCCGACGGGAAGTGTTGTGCGGGATCTCAGTCAGGCTCATGGCAGCAGGCGCTCCCGATCATTGGCCAGCTCTTCAAGCGTGGCGTGGAAGGGCGTGGATTCATCGAACACCGCAGCTTTCAAGCGCACCCCGCAGAACGCGGCGGCCAGGCTGTAGAACACGCAGAGGCAGATGATGCCGGTCAGACGGTAGCCGGTGTCCCAGACGAGGATCATCACCAGTGTCGACAACCCCACCAGCAATAACAGGGCAAACACCAAGGCCAAGCCGGCAAACAGCAGCAGGCTGACGGTGCGTGCTTTCTGCTCCTGCAATTCGATGCCGAACAGTTCGACGTGGCTGTGCAGCAAGCCTAGAACGGCCGCGCCCAGGCGTCGTGAGGTAGAACTTGCGCCCGTAGCCGAGCCGCTTTCGCCGATAGACATGATTAGCGCCTTGTAGCCAGCAGGCCGATCAAAAAGCCCACGCCGGCCGCGATACCCACCGACTGCCAAGGGTTGGCTTGTACGTAATCTTCCGTAGCAGTGACCGCCGCCTGACCGCGCTCGCGCAAGGAATCTTCGGTCAGTTGCAGTGTTTCGCGGGCCTTGAGCAGGCTTTCATGAATCTTGCTGCGCAGCTCGTCGGCCTGGTCGCCGGCCAGGATCGCCGTGTCATCCAGCAGTTTTTCGGTGTCACTGACCAGGGTTTGAAAATCCGCCATCAGTATTTCCTGGGCTGTCTGTGCTGTTTTTCTGGCCATGGTTATCTCCGTGATTGGCTGATCGGTACGTGTGGTTTCGAGTCACCCGCATCGGTGAAGGTTCAGTGCAATTGTGTGGTACAGCTTTTGCTTTGCCATGGTGCGCATGCACGAGTGCCTGCGCTGAATCTGGGCGGTAAGGCCTCAAGCCATCAAAAACCTTACCCTAAATAACTGAAACTCGCGGAAAAACCCTGTCGGCAACGGCCTGTTGTGTTGAACGCTGCGCTAAAGCGGTTCACGCCCTCTCAAGAGGGGCGGAGCCGGCGGTGCCAATTTAGTGCGTGCAATCGTGGCCTGAACCGCTTTGGTGCTTTTTGCCTTTAATGCAGGCCTGCCAACCTCCATGGAAAATTTGCAAAGTGCGGTGGACACCCTGGTCCACAGCTCAAACACCCTGTTTATCCTGATCGGCGCGGTCATGGTGCTGGCCATGCACGCCGGCTTCGCGTTCCTGGAAGTCGGCACGGTACGCCAGAAAAACCAGGTCAATGCACTGTCGAAGATCCTCAGCGACTTCGCCATCTCCACCCTGGCCTATTTCTTTATAGGCTATTGGATCTCCTACGGCGTGAGCTTCATGCAACCGGCGGCGGTGATCAGCGCCGACCACGGTTATGGCCTGGTGAAGTTCTTCTTCCTGCTGACATTCGCGGCGGCAATCCCGGCGATTATCTCCGGCGGCATTGCCGAGCGTGCAAAGTTCGCTCCGCAGTTGTGCGCCACCGCATTGATCGTGGCGTTTATCTATCCGTTTTTCGAAGGCATGGTCTGGAACGGCAATTTCGGCCTGCAAGCCTGGTTGCTTGCGACCTTTGGTGCCAGCTTCCATGACTTTGCCGGTTCCGTGGTGGTACACGCCATGGGCGGCTGGCTGGCGTTGGCGGCGGTGTTGCTGCTCGGCCCGCGTAACGGGCGCTACAGGGAAGGGCGCCTGGTTGCATTTGCACCGTCGAGCATTCCGTTCCTGGCGCTCGGGTCGTGGATTCTCATCGTCGGCTGGTTCGGCTTTAACGTGATGAGCGCGCAAACCCTCAACGGCGTCAGCGGCCTGGTGGCGGTCAACTCGTTGATGGCGATGGTCGGTGGCACAGTGGCTGCGTTGGTGATCGGGCGTAACGACCCAGGCTTCCTGCATAACGGCCCGCTCGCCGGGCTGGTGGCGATCTGCGCCGGGTCCGACTTGATGCACCCGGTGGGCGCGCTGGTCACTGGGGTAGTCGCCGGAGGGCTGTTTGTGTGGTGCTTCATCGCCGCCCAGGATCGCTGGAAGATTGACGACGTGCTGGGTGTGTGGCCGCTGCATGGCCTGTGCGGTGTGTGGGGCGGGATTGCCTGCGGCATCTTTGGCCAGACGGCGTTGGGCGGCCTGGGCGGCGTGAGCCTGATCAGCCAGTTGATCGGCACCGGCCTCGGCGTGGCGGTTGCATTTGGCGGCGGCCTGTTGGTGTACGGCGGGATCAAGCGCGTCGGCGGCCTGCGCCTGAGCCAGGAGCAGGAGTACTACGGCGCGGATCTGTCGATCCACAAGATCGGCGCGGTCAGTCAGGATTGATCGGCGCGTCGTCGCTGTTCGGCGGCGTGTAAAAGCCGTGGAGCAGTCGATAGCGGTTATGCCGCACTTCGTCGACCCGCGCCTGCACCTGTTGGTCCGGCAGGCCCAGCAGGATCAAGGCGTGGGAGGCAAGCATCAGGCTCGACTCCAATAGCTCGGGCACCACTTCGCTGGCGCCCGCAGCTTTCAACTCGGCCCACTGGCTGTCATCGCGGGTACGCACCAGGATCGGCACATCGGGGTTGATGCGACGCGCCTCCTTCAGCACCACCAGGGCGACATCGCTGTTGTCCACGGCAATCACCACCAACCGCGCGCGTTCCAGCCCCACTGCACTGAGCAAGGCGCCGCGACGGCAGTCGCCGTAATGCACGCTGCTGTCTTCGGTGGCGGTTTCCTGTACCCGTTCCGGGTCGTCATCCAGGGCGATAAACGTTTGTTGTTCGTGGCGCAGAAAACGCCCGATGGACTGCCCGACGCGGCCGTAGCCACAGATCACCGCGTGGTCGCGCAGCTCGGCATTGAGCGCGGTGATTTCTTCCAGTTGCACTTGCTGGTTGGGCTTGCGGTGCAGGCGCAGGGCAATTGCCGGTGCGGCACGCAACAGCAGTGGCGTCAGCAGCATTGAGCAAAACGTGGCGGCAAGCAGCAGGCCATTGAATTGATCCGGGATCAGCCGGCTTTGCTGCATTTGCGCCATCAGTGCAAAACAGAACTCACCGCCTTGGGCGAGGGCCAGGCCGCTGCGCCAGGCTGTTTCGCTGTCGCTGCCGCGCAGCTTGACCAGCACCGCCACCACGCAACCTTTAACCAGCATCAGTGTAAGCGTCAGGCCAAGGATCAGCAGGCTGTGGCTGATGAACAACTGCAGGTCAATCAACATGCCGATGCTGACGAAAAACAGCCCCAGCAGGATGTCGCGAAACGGGCGGATATCCGCTTCGATCTGGTGACGGTAATGGCTCTCTCCCAGCAGCATACCGGCCAGGAACGCACCGAGGGCCGGGGACAGGCCAAGCAAGTGGGTGAGCCAGGCGGTCAGCAACACGATCACCAGCGCCAGCAGCACAAACAGTTCTGCCGAATGGGACGCGGCGACCTCACGGAACAGGCGCGGCAACAACCAGCGACTGGCCAGCAGCAGGCCAACAAACAGCACCACGGTTTTGCCCAGGGTCAGCGGCAGCGCCCAGTACCAGGCGTGGTCGCTGCTGCCGGCAAACACCGGCACCAGGGTCAGCAGCAAAACGGCGACCACGTCCTGAAACAGCAGTACGCCAATCGCATTCTGCCCATGGCTGCTGAAAATTTCCCCAAGGCTGCCCAGCTCTTTACTGACGATCGCCGTGGAGGACAACGCCAGCCCCGCCCCCAGCAGCAAGGCGATGCCGGGCGCCACGCCAAAGCCCATCAACACGCCCCCCAACAGCGCACTGCACCCCAGCACCTGCAAACTACCCAGGCCAAACACCACGCGGCGCAGGGCGAGCATCTTGGTCAGGGAGAACTCCAGGCCCAGGGAAAACAGCAGGAACACCACGCCAAGCTCGGCGAGGTCGGGCAGCTCTTCGCTGTCGTTCACCCAGTCCAGCGCCGTAGGCCCCACCGCCAGGCCCACGCACAGGTAGCCCAGCACGGGCGGCAGTTGCAGCCGGCGAAACAGCGCAATCACCACCAGGGATGAGGCCAGAATGATCAGCAGGTTGGCGAACACAAGCATCTCCGTTGCAGGGTGAGCGGGCAAAAAGCCGCGAGAATCGCTGAATCAGTTATAGGCCATGCTGATCTGGATCAGGGTTTATCGGCTCGCCACCAGTACTGAGCAGGCCTAGAATGTTGATCTGTTTTCTGATCAGGTCCTTTCGTCATGCTTCCTGAATGCCAGCTGTTCGGCACCCTGGGTTGCCATCTTTGTGAGATTGCCGAAGCCGAAATCATGCCGCTCGTCGAACACGGGTTGCTGGTGGAACTGGTGGATATCACCGATCCCGCTGACCTCACCGAAGCCTACGGCCTGCGGATTCCGGTGCTCAGAAGGGTGGACACCGGTGCCGAACTGGATTGGCCTTTCGACACTGAGCAGGTTGTCGCCTTCTTGCGCTGACGCTTCTGCGATGGCGGGTTTCCAATTATTACGTTACTGTATGTTTGTACAGCGATTGAATAGAGGGAACGCCCGTGGTGAATGTTGAACAACTGAAAAGCAGCGTCAATCGCATGTCCGCCGACGTCGTGCGCGACGCGGTGAACGAGCTGCGCCTCGATGGCCTGGTCACGGAAGGCAAGACGCCCTTTAACAAAGTGCATTTCAATACCTGCTTCGCGGAGATCGAAGCGTTGTTCCAGCGCGCCGGTTACCACAAGCAACTGGACGTGGTGGGTTATCAGGGGCTGCTTTACGCTTTGTACGATCCGGGCCGCTGGGACGCGGTGGATGTGCTGCGCTGGCTGAAGGAGTTCACCGACGCGGCCAGTGCGTCGCCTGTCCTGCGGGCGCAATTGGCCAAAGCCTGAGATCCGCCCTAGGCTGAGTCCCGCTTCATGCGGGATAATGCCTGCCGGTTTTTCAAGGCTTCGAGCATCGGCATGTCCACTTCCGGTTTTTCCGCGTCCCAACATCAAGCCAGCACCCTGTACCTGCCGCCTGGCCCTTGGGCGACCGTGCTCGATTGCCTGTGCGGGCACTTCCCGGCGATCAGCCGTGAACACTGGTTGGACCGCATCGGCCGTGGGCGGGTGTTGGATATCAACGGCAGCCCCATCCAGCTGGACCTGGCCTACAAGGAAGGTCTGTGCATTTACTACTTCCGTGAAGTACCGAACGAAAAGGTGATCCCGGCGCAGGAAACCATCCTGTATGCCGACGAGCATCTGGTGGTGGCGGATAAACCGCACTTCCTGCCCGTGACCCCGGCCGGCGAGTACGTCGAGCAAACCTTGCTGCGCCGCCTGATTCGCTGCCTGGATAATCCCTCACTGGTGCCCTTGCACCGTATCGACCGGCACACCGCCGGGCTGGTGCTGTTCTCGGCCAACCCCGCCAGCCGCTCGGCCTATCAGCAGCTGTTTCCCACACGCCAGATCGATAAGTTCTACGAAGCCATTGCACCAGCGTTGCCTGACCTGAGCTTTCCCAGGGTGCATAAAAGCCGACTGGTCGATGGCGAGCCGTTCTTTCGCATGCAGGAAGGCCCTGGCACCGCCAACACCGAAACGGCGGTGGAGGTGCGCGAGAAAAACGGCGATCTGTGGCGCTACGGCCTGTTCCCGGTGACCGGCAAGAAGCACCAGTTGCGTGTGCATATGAGCGCCCTCGGCGCGAGTATTTGCAACGACCCGTTCTACCCCGACGTGATCAAGGACGCGGTAGACGACTACGCCAACCCCCTCAAACTGCTCGCCCAGGGGGTGCGGTTCATCGACCCGGTTACGGGTGAAGAACGCAGTTTCCGCAGCCAGATAACCCTAGACTGGTAACCGCCAGAAACGACAAGGCCCGCGCGAGGCGGGCCTTGTTGGCAAACGCTAAGATTTACAGGTCTTTTACGGTGCGAACCTGATCTTTATTGATGCGGGTGCGCTTGCCGTCAAGTTGTTCGAATTCGTAGAAACCCGAATCTTCGTTGTATTTCGGGGTGTCGACGGCCTGGATTTCGCGACCGTCATTCAGTGTGATCACTGTTGGCGAAGCGCAACCTGCGAGGGTGGCGAGGCCCAGTGCAAGCATGAGAGCGGCGATGGTCCGTTGAGTCATGGGTTTGTCTCCGAGAGAATACTTTTTGATTGCTGACCTTGAGACGTGTAAGACGTCGCCAAAGTTCCTTGTGCGAAATTTCATTCTGACACGTCAGCGCTCGGCTTTAACAGCTCGGGCGTATTAAGGTTTGCCAAGCGCGGGTCATCTGCCGGGCACGCCAGGCCCACGCCGCCCAACTGCAGGAAGATCTTGCGCGGGCTGCGCTCACCCGTGTTCCAGGCCCGTTCTACCTCGGTTTTGAGGTGGGTGGGGATGATGCAGATCAAGGGTTCCCAGAATGCGCCGTGACGCACCATCACGGGCACCAATGGGTTTTGCCGCGCGGTCTCGCGCAGGTCGGCCAGTAGTCGTGTGTCGATATTCGGCACATCGCACGGCAATATCAGCAGGTGCTCATGGCGCGCTACGGCGAGCCCGGCGCGGATACCTGCGAGGGGGCCCGGGAAGTCCGGGCTGTCGTCACTCACCAGCGTATCGGCATAGGGCGCGTAGCGATCCTGGTTGCGGTTGCACGAGATGATCAGGTCATCCGTCAGTGGCCGCACCAGGCCTTGCAGATGGGCGATCAAGGGCTGGCCGCGCCACGCCAGCAGGCCCTTGTCCTGGCCGCCCATGCGCTGGCCGCGTCCACCCGACAACAGCAGAATCGAGCAGGGCAGGGGCGAAGAATCTAACGACATAGGGGTTCCGCTACGGCAGGTAAACAGGGGCCTGTGATATAACACCGGGCTGTTCCTTCGACAACCGGACCGTGCCATGAAAGCCAAGGCAGATGCGCCCTTCGTACCCCTGAACATTGCTGTATTGACCGTCAGCGACACCCGCACCCTGGACACCGACACCTCGGGCCAGGTCTTCGTTGACCGACTGACAGCCGCCGGCCATAACCTGGCCGAGCGCGTGCTGCTCAAGGATGACCTCTACAAAATTCGCGCCCAGGTCGCCCACTGGATCGCCGAAGACGTGGTGCAAGTTGTGCTGATCACCGGCGGCACCGGCTTCACCGGCCGTGACAGCACCCCCGAAGCCGTGAGCTGCCTGCTGGACAAGCAGGTCGACGGTTTCGGCGAACTGTTCCGCCAGATTTCCGTGGCCGACATCGGCACGTCCACTGTGCAGTCCCGTGCCCTGGCCGGTCTGGCCAATGGCACCCTGGTGTGCTGCCTGCCGGGCTCTACCAATGCGGTGCGTACCGGCTGGGACGGCATCCTCGCCGAGCAACTGGACAACCGTCACCGCCCATGCAACTTCGTCCCGCACCTGAAACAGGCCGAACCCTGTGAATCCCGTGGGTAAGCCCGGCAAGACCGGCGCGCTGCTGCCGGTAGAGGACGCTTTGGCCCAACTGCTGGCCATGGCCGACGCCGCGCCGATCCGTGAGCAGGATGCCCTGCTGCTGGCGGAGTGCGACGGCCGTGTTCTGGCGCAAGACTTGATCTCAACCCTCGACCTGCCGCCGTGGCCAAACAGTGCCATGGACGGTTATGCCGTGCGCCTGGCGGATTGGACCGGCGAACCGCTGGTGGTCAGCCAACGCATTTTTGCAGGCCAGGCGCCACAACCCCTGGCCGCCGGCACCTGCGCCCGCATCTTCACCGGCGCCCCGGTACCGGAAGGGGCAGACTGCGTGGAAATGCAGGAGAACGCCGTGGTCCACGCCGATGAGCGCGTGAGCTTCACCGAGCCCCTGCACCTCGACCAGAACATCCGTCCCCAGGGCCAGGAAACTAGCGTAGGCGAGTTGGTATTGTCGGCCGGCACGCGTCTGGGCCCGATTGAACTGGGACTGGCGGCGTCCCTCGGCCATGATCGCTTGGCGGTGATACGTCGCCCGCGCGTGGCGGTGTTGTCGACCGGCGATGAATTGATCGAACCCGGCTTACCGCTCGGGCCGGGGCAGATCTACAACAGTAACCGACGCGTGCTGTGCTCATGGCTTACGCGCATGGGGTGCGAAGTGATTGACGCTGGCATCCTGCCTGACGACCTGGAGCAAACCCGCGCGCGCCTGGGCGGTTTGGGCCGTGTCGACTTGATCCTGTCCACGGGCGGTGTGTCGGTGGGCGAGGCGGACTTCCTTGGGATCGCCCTGCGTGAAGAGGGTGAGCTGGCGTTGTGGAAACTCGCGATCAAACCCGGCAAGCCGCTGACCTTTGGCCACTTCCGTGGCGTGCCGGTGATCGGCCTGCCCGGCAACCCGGCGTCGACGCTGGTCACGTTCGCACTGCTGGCACGCCCTTATCTGCTGCGCCGCCAAGGGGTGCAAGACGTCGAGCCGCTGCGCTTTGAAGTGCCGGTAGGGTTCGAGTGGCCCAAGCCAGGCAACCGCCGCGAATACCTGCGCGGTCGCGTCGAGCAAGGCAAAGCGATCATCTACCGCAACCAGAGCTCCGGTGTGCTGCGCAGTGCGGCGTGGGCGGAAGGGTTTGTGGAGGTGTTGGAAGGCACGACGCTGGCTATCGGCGATCGGGTCAACTTCATTCCGTTGAGTGAGGTATTTGGCTGACACACAATTCACCGGTGGCGGGGGCACAGTCAAGATAAGTCCTATGAGCCATCCAGAACGGGCAGGTTAATTTTCTGAGTCTTGGTTACTGGAGGCCTGACGATGACTATCCAACCTGCTACTTCCGCTCCTGGCGTGGCGGCACCCGCTCTCGCCGAACCCGGCTTGCTCACTGCAGCGTCGATCAATTCAAGCACTGCACGTGGGGTTTTGAATCAACTGATCGGCACGCCGCTTTCCGAGAATACTTATCGGGAGCGGCTTGCCTGCATGATCGCCGATCCGAGCATTACCTCCTGGCAGGCGCTGACGCGTGATCCTGGGCAGTTGCAACGATTGCAGGACAATGAGCGGCTGCGGTGGGCCGACCCGGCTGCGGCTGACAAAACCTTGCCGACACTGGCGCAGGCCCTGGGCAAGAAAAATGTCTGGCTGCCCGAGGTGGACAGCCTCAATGCCAACATTCTGAAGAACCTGACCGCACAGGTGGCAGAAAAATACCTGACGCAATTCCAGTCCATTCTTCAAGACCCGGCACCTGCCTTGTCGCAGGATGTCTCGATAGTTCGGGGTGCGCCATCAGCGGGTAAAACCACCTTTCTCACCGGCCAGTTCGCGCTCAACACCGATGTTGTCAAGAACATGATCCAAAACCGTATGCCCGGCACGAGCATGTTGCAGGTGCATGACCAGGGCGCGGCGTTGGTTCAGCAGTTCATGAGCCCCATGGAAAAGCGCCTGGGGCAGCCACTGACGCGGGATGCGTTGTACCTGTGGCCAAACGATTTCAACCAGAAAATCGCCGATATCGCACGCTTGAGCCAGGAACCCAAGTTGCATTTCCACGATATCCAGGTGGACCTCGCGACCTTGTGCTGTCGGATTCTCAAGCGCGGCACCGATGAGGCGGTGATGGACTTCAATGTCCTGAGCCAGTTTTTCAGTGCCGGTCTGGAGCATCGTGGCCCGAGTATCGAGTCGGTCAAGAACAGTCAGGACAGGCTTAAGGAATATTCACTGTCGGCCTGGAACGGTCAGCAGAATGTGCTCGTTGCTCAACGCGCACCCGGTGCCAAGGATTTTGTGATCAAGGATCAAGCCCTGTTCGATAAGGTCACTGCCCGGGATAGCCGTTCCGTACAGGCAGAGGTAGAGCGTGTTCGCAACACCGTGATTGACGCGCCGTTCATCGAGGCCTTCACCGCGCCACTTCCGCCTGCGCAGGCGAGTGCGTTTGGTGCGGCATTGCGGCGGTATGAGGGGCAGACGTTCGAGCAGGCGTTGAAACAGCACGCTCAGCGCAAGCCGGTTACCACCTCGGTAGCGGCCCGCGTATTGGCCAGTGTGGTGCCGGGCTGATTCAGTAGTCATCCCCGCGTTCGGTCACGTCGCGCTCTGCCGGCGCGGCGTACGGGTCATAGCCCACCGGGAACTTGCCCTTCAGCGTCCAGGCAAACGCAATGATCTCGGCAATCGTGCGGTACAGCTCTTCCGGGATACTGTCGCCCAGCTCCATGCGTGCCAGCAGCTTCACCAGCTCGGCGTTTTCATAGATCGGCACTTCATTTTCCCGCGCCAATTTCAGGATGGCTTCGGCCAGGGCATCGTCGCCCTTGGCAGTGAGCGTGGGCGCCTGCTGGCCGTCGTACTTAAGGGCAATCGCCTGGCGTGGCGGGTTTGCGTTGTTCATGCGGTTTCATCCACCCAGCGTTGCTCCAGTCCGGTTTTCGGCCCGCGTGGCGGCGTGCCGAGGTGGCAATCCAAGTCGCCGACGTTGAGGCCAGAGGTCACCAGCCGCTCGCGCAGGCTGCCTAAATGGCTTTCGATCAGGCTGGCCGTGAACGGGCGGGTTGCCCACAGTTGGCTGGACAGTTTGCCCTGGGTCAGTTGCGCCTGGACCTGCAATGGCCCCAGCGGCTCCATATCGAACGCCAACTCGACGCGCCAGAGCATTTGCCTGGGGTCTTTCCTGTCCTTGCGTTCGGGCTGGTCCTTGTCCTGCGCCGGTTCCTCGCGCTGGAACTTGACCTGCAAGGGCACGATGTCTTGCAGGCTGCGCATGGGGATTTCCAACTGCCAGGTGGTTTGCAGGCGGCCATCGGCGGTGGTGCCGGTTTGTTCCAGGCTCGACAACTGATGGCTCTGCAAGCGGGAGATGGCCCCCGCAGCCAGGCGCAGCAGGTTCTCCAGGTCGCCTTCGCCTTCCAGTTTGGCCATCAGCCGCTCCGGCAGTGGGAAGCCAACCGGTGCCTGTCGCGCGCTGACTTGGCCGAGCGTATTCAGCGGGCTGCGCACGAAATTCGGCATCACCTGGGCCAGGGTGTTGGCGGCGAGGATCGCATTCAAGTTGGTGCTGGTGGGCAGGGCAGGCAGCAGATCCGCGACCAGGCGCAGCAGCGCGCCCTTCATATCCAGGGGCGGCACTTGCGGGTTTTGCCCGGCGAGCAGCTTGGCTTCAAGAAATGCGCCGCTGTTCTGGACCACCTGGGCCAGCACTTTGGGATTACTTACCTGGGCCAGGTCCGGCAGGGCGGCGAGCAAGCGGTCGGCGGCGGCGCGCAGGTCGGCGGAGGTGCTGTCGCCGCGCGGCAGGTTCTGCAGTGCAGTGAACACCGCATCCAGCGAGCCTTGCCGACTTTGCTGGGTCGAGAGTTGTTGAGTGACGGCCAATTGATCCTTGAGCCCGCTCAACGGTACGAAGCTCAGGGTCTGCGCGTTCTGCACCACGGCGCTGAGCAGGCTGCCCACGCGCAGGGGCTGAGGGCTTTCCACCGTCAGCGTCGCACCGGCCAGGGCGTTGTTGAGCACCGTCACCAGCGAGCGGTAGATCGCCGGTTGTGCGGTGCCCTGGGGCAACATCTGGGTGGTCAGCACCTTGGCCTGCAACAGCGTGCCCACGGGCATCTGATCAGTGTCGATGCGGGTCAGGGCCGCCACATTGGCACTCAAGGCCTGTTGCAAGCTCAAGGTCAGGTTGCCCGCCGGCGTCTGGCTCACCGCCACATTGCTGCCCAATGGCAACGGCTGGGCGCTGCTGGCTTGCACCAGGGTCTGGCGGCCGCCTTCAAGGGTCAGCTTGAGCAGAAGCTGAAAGGCTTCACCGCCTTGCTTGAGCGCGATGACTTCGGCGTTCGCGGTTTTTCCCGGGTCGATCAGCCCGATCTGCGGCTCCAGCAGTTTCAGCAATTCACCCGTCGCAGGCGCGGGGCTTTGCCCGGCTGTCGGGGTGGGAGGGAGCGTAGGAAGGTTGATCTCGCCGGTCATCGTGCGCATCGTCTCTGGGGAAATTGCCCTCTTTAGCGTAGGGCATCACATGTATAATGCCGCCCGTCTGCAAAGAGAGCGGTAAAAACCTCACAACTATTTGATCCAGCTCTCTAAAATCGGTCGCCAAAGCCGTTATTGTGCATCTCTCTTTAACGGCCGCTGCACCGCCGACTTGAACCGTAAAGGCCCGCGATCTCTTGACCAGCCCTCTTCTTGAAGCCGTAGCGCTTGCCTGTGAACGCGACTTGCGCCTGCTGTTCGAGCACCTCGACCTGCGTGTGGCGGGTGGCGATATGGTGCAGGTCAGCGGCCCCAACGGCAGTGGCAAGACCAGTCTGCTGCGCCTGCTGGCCGGGCTGATGCAGCCGACGGCGGGCGAAGTGCGGCTCAACGGTAAACCCCTCAGCGAACAACGCACTGAACTGGCGCGAAACCTGATCTGGATCGGCCACGCCGCCGGCATCAAGGACGTGCTCACCGCCGAAGAAAACCTCAGTTGGCTCAGCGCCCTGCATCATCCTGCTCCCTGTGACGCCATCTGGCAGGCCCTGGCCGCTGTCGGTCTCAAGGGCTTTGAAGACGTTCCTTGCCATACCCTGTCCGCCGGCCAACAGCGCCGCGTGGCCCTGGCGCGCCTGTACCTGCCGGGCCCGCCGTTGTGGATTCTCGACGAGCCCTTTACTGCCCTGGATAAACAAGGTGTCGCCCAACTGGAAGAGCACCTGGCGCGGCACTGCGAGCAGGGCGGCACCGTGTTGCTCACCACCCATCACACCCTGGCTCGCATGCCCGCCGGTTACCGCGACCTCGACCTGGGCCGGTGGTCGGCATGAGTGTCTTCGCCCTGCTGGTCGCCCGTGAAGCGCGGCTGTTGTGCCGTCGCCCGGCTGAATTGGCCAACCCGCTGGTGTTCTTTGCCATTGTGATTGCGCTGTTCCCGCTGGCGGTCGGCCCCGAGACTAAACTGTTGCAAAGCTTGTCTCCGGGACTGGTGTGGGTGGCGGCGCTTTTATCGGTTCTGCTCTCGCTGGACGGGCTGTTTCGCAGTGATTTCGAAGACGGTTCCCTGGAACAGTGGGTCCTTTCGTCGCACCCTTTGCCACTTCTGGTACTGGCCAAGGTGCTGGCACACTGGGCTTTTTCCGGCCTCGCGCTAGTCTTGCTCTCGCCGCTGTTGGCGATGATGCTGGGCTTGCCCGTTGAATGCCTGCCGGTTTTGCTTCTGTCCTTGTTACTCGGCACGCCAGTGCTCAGCCTGTTGGGGGCCGTGGGCGCAGCGTTGACCGTCGGTTTGAAGCGCGGTGGCCTGTTATTGGCCCTGTTGATTCTGCCGTTGTACATCCCGGTACTGATCCTTGGCAGCGGCGCTTTGCAGGCCGCGCTCATGGGCATGCCGGCGACCGGTTACCTCCTGTGGCTTGGTAGCCTGACCGCCCTGGCGGTAACCCTGACACCCTTTGCCATAGCCGCCGGCCTGAAGATCAGCGTCGGTGAATAATGAGGTCTGACCCAGCGTGACACGCTGAGTCAGTAAAGACCCTACGCTTCTCGCCATGACGCGAAGCAACCGTGAGAAACAGCAATGAACTGGACCTGGTTTCACAAGCTTGGCTCGCCCAAATGGTTCTATGGCATCAGTGGCAAACTGCTGCCGTGGTTGAGCCTCTTCGCCGTGTTGCTGATCGGCATCGGCCTGGTCTGGGGCCTGGCTTTCGCGCCGCCGGACTACCAGCAAGGCAACAGCTTTCGCATCATCTATATCCACGTGCCCGCCGCGATGCTGGCCCAGTCCTGCTACGTGATGCTGGCGGTGTGCGGCATCGTTGGCCTGGTGTGGAAGATGAAACTGGCCGACGTGGCCCTGCAATGCGCTGCGCCCATCGGCGCGTGGATGACCGCCGTGGCGCTGGTCACCGGTGCGATCTGGGGCAAACCCACCTGGGGATCATGGTGGGTCTGGGATGCGCGACTAACGTCCATGTTGATCCTGCTGTTTCTGTACTTCGGTCTGATTGCCCTGGGCAACGCGATCAGTAATCGTGACAGCGCCGCCAAGGCCTGTGCGGTACTGGCGATTGTCGGCGTGATCAACATCCCGATCATCAAATACTCGGTGGAGTGGTGGAACACCCTGCACCAGGGCGCCACCTTCACCCTCACCGAAAAACCGGCAATGCCCGTGGAAATGTGGGCGCCGTTGCTGCTGATGGTGCTGGGGTTCTACTGCTTCTTCGGCGCCGTGCTGCTGATGCGCATGCGCCTTGAAGTGCTCAAGCGTGAAGCCCGCGCCAGTTGGGTCAAGGCCGAAGTGCAAACCTGCCTGGGAGCGCGTGGATGAGCTTTGCTTCTTTCAGTGATTTTCTCGCCATGGGCCACCACGGCCTGTATGTCTGGACGGCCTATGGCATTTGCCTGGCGGTGCTGGCCCTCAACGTCGCCGCGCCGATCCTGGCCCGCAAGCGTTACCTGCAACAAGAGGCGCGTCGTCTGCGCCGGGAGACCGAAAAGTGAATCCGCTGCGTAGAAAGCGTCTGTTGATCATCCTTGCCATCCTGGCCGGCGTCGGCATTGCCGTGGCCCTGGCCCTGAGCGCCCTGCAACAGAACATCAACCTGTTCTACACCCCGACCCAGATCGCCAATGGCGAAGCGCCTGTCGATACGCGCATCCGCGCCGGCGGCATGGTGGAGAAGGGCTCGCTGAAACGCTCCGGCGATTCCCTCGACGTGACCTTCGTGGTCACCGACTTCAACAAGGCCGTGACCATCACCTACCGCGGCATCCTCCCGGACCTGTTCCGCGAAGGCCAGGGCATTGTCGCCCTGGGCAAACTCAACGCCGACGGCGTGGTGGTGGCCGATGAAGTGCTGGCCAAGCACGATGAGAAATACATGCCGCCGGAAGTCACCAAGGCCTTGAAAGAAAGCGGCCAATCCGCGCCAACACCCGTTAAGGAGGGTTGAGTGATGACGTCCGCACTGTTTATCCCCGAGTTGGGCCAGTTGGCGATGATCCTCGCCCTGTGCTTCGCCATCGTGCAGGCCGTGGTGCCGTTGCTCGGCGCCTGGCGTGGTGATCGCCTGTGGATGAGCCTGGCGCAGCCGGCCGCCTGGGGTCAGTTCGCCTTCCTGTTGTTCGCGTTTGGCTGCCTGACCTACGCGTTTATGACCGACGATTTTTCCGTCGCCTACGTCGCCAATAATTCCAACACCGCGCTGCCTTGGTACTACAAGTTCAGCGCCGTGTGGGGCGCCCACGAAGGTTCGTTGCTGCTGTGGGCATTGATCCTCGGCGGCTGGACCTTCGCCGTGTCGGTGTTCTCGCGCCAACTGCCGCAAGTGATGCTGGCGCGGGTGCTGGCGGTGATGGGCATGATCAGCATTGGTTTTCTGCTGTTCCTGATCATGACCTCAAACCCGTTCAGCCGCATCCTGCCGCAGATCCCGTCGAATGGGCATGACCTCAACCCCTTGCTGCAGGACATTGGCCTGATCGTTCACCCGCCGATGCTGTACATGGGTTACGTCGGTTTCTCCGTGGCCTTCGCCTTCGCCATCGCCGCCTTGTTGGGCGGGCGCCTGGATGCCGCCTGGGCGCGCTGGTCGCGGCCGTGGACCATCGTCGCCTGGGCCTTCCTGGGGATTGGCATTACGTTGGGCTCCTGGTGGGCGTACTACGAACTCGGCTGGGGCGGCTGGTGGTTCTGGGACCCGGTGGAAAACGCCTCGTTCATGCCGTGGTTGGTGGGCACCGCGCTGATTCACTCCCTGGCCGTCACTGAAAAGCGCGGCGTGTTCAAGAGCTGGACGGTGCTGCTGGCCATCGCCGCATTTTCCCTCAGCCTGCTCGGCACGTTCCTCGTGCGTTCGGGCGTACTGACTTCGGTGCATGCGTTTGCGTCCGACCCGGAGCGCGGCGTGTTCATCCTGATCTTCCTGCTGTTTGTGGTGGGCGGCTCACTCACCCTGTTCGCCCTGCGTGCGCCGGTGGTCAAGAGCCACGTTGGCTTCAACCTGTGGTCGCGGGAAACCCTGCTGCTGGGCAACAACCTGGTGCTGGTGGTCGCTGCGTCGATGATCCTGCTCGGCACTCTTTACCCGCTGGTGCTGGATGCCCTGAGCGGCGCCAAGCTGTCCGTCGGCCCACCGTATTTCAACGCGCTGTTTATCCCGTTGATGGGGTTGCTGATGGTGGTGATGGCGGTCGGCGTACTGGTGCGCTGGAAAGACACACCGGTGAAATGGCTGGCCGGCATGCTGATGCCGGTACTGCTGGGCAGCGTCGCGCTGGCCGTGATCGCCGGCATTGCCTATGGCGACTTCAACTGGGCGGTACTGGCCACCTTTATGCTCGCCGCCTGGGTACTGCTGGCCGGTGTTCGCGACCTCTTCGACAAGACCCGCCACAAAGGCTTGATCAAAGGCCTGCCGACGCTGACCCGCAGCTACTGGGGCATGCAGATCGCCCACATTGGCATCGCCGTGTGTGCGCTGGGCGTGGTGCTGTCCAGCCAGAACAGCGCCGAACGCGACCTGCGCCTGGCGCCGGGCGAGTCCATGGACCTGGGCGGTTATCAGTTTATCTTTGAGGGCGCCAAGCACTTTGAAGGGCCGAATTTTACGTCCGACAAAGGCACTGTGCGGGTAGTGCGCGACGGTAAGGAAATCAGCGTGCTGCACCCGGAAAAACGCCTCTACACCGTGCAGAGCTCGATGATGACCGAAGCCGGTATCGACGCCGGTTTCACCCGTGACCTCTATGTGGCGTTGGGCGAACCGCTGGGCGAGGGCGCCTGGGCCGTGCGCGTGCATGTGAAGCCGTTTGTGCGCTGGATCTGGTTTGGCGGTTTGCTCACCGGCTTTGGTGGTTTGCTGGCCGCGCTGGATCGGCGGTATCGAGTCAAGGTCAAGAGCCGGGTGCGTGAAGCCCTCGGTCTGCAAGGAGCGGCGGTATGAAGCGTTGGTTGATGGTGTTGCCGCTGGCGTTGTTCCTGGTGGTGGCGGTGTTCCTGTATCGCGGCCTGTACCTGGACCCGGCCGAGCTGCCTTCGGCAATGATCGGCAAGCCGTTCCCCGAGTTCTCTCTGTCGAACGTGCAAGGCGACAAGACGCTGACCCGTGCCGACCTGCTGGGCAAACCGGCGCTGGTCAACGTGTGGGGCACCTGGTGTATCTCCTGCCGCGTCGAACACCCAGTGCTCAACAAATTGGCGGAGAAGGGTGTGGTGATCTACGGCATCAACTACAAGGACGACAACGCAGCAGCCTTGAAATGGCTGGCCGAGTTTCACAACCCATACCAGCTGGATATCCGTGATGAAGACGGCAATCTCGGCCTCAACCTCGGCGTCTACGGGGCCCCGGAAACCTTCTTTATCGACGCCAAGGGCGTGATCCGCGACAAGTACGTCGGTGTGATCGACGAAGTCGTGTGGCGTGAGCAACTGGCCGCCAAGTACCAGGCGCTGGTCGATGAGGCCAAACCATGAAACGTCTGTTAGCCGCTGCCGTGCTGGCGCTGGGCTTGGTCGGTGTGGCCCACGCGGCCATCGACACCTACGAGTTTGCCAAGGACGGTGATCGCGAGCGTTTTCGCGAACTGACCAAGGAACTGCGCTGCCCCAAGTGCCAGAACCAGGACATCGCCGACTCCAACGCGCCCATCGCCGCCGACCTGCGCAAGGAGATCTTCCGCATGCTGGGTGAGGGCAAGGACAACCAGCAGATCATCGACTTCATGGTCGACCGCTACGGTGATTTCGTGCGCTACAAACCGGCCCTCACCGGCAAGACCGCACTGCTCTGGTTCGGCCCCGCCGGGTTGTTGTTGGCGGGCGTGGTGGTTATGGCGGTGATCGTGCGCCGTCGCCGCGCGGCGCCAACCGATGGTTCCGACGCACTGTCCCCCGAAGAGCGTAAACGCCTCGACCAATTGCTGGACACCAAGACTGATGATTGATTTCTGGCTCGCAGCCGGCTTGCTGCTTCTGATTGCCCTGAGTTTCCTGTTGATCCCTGTGTTGCGTGGCCGTCGTGCCCAGCGCGAAGAGGATCGCACCGCGCTGAACGTGGCGCTGTACCAAGAGCGTGTCGCCGAGCTGCAAGTGCAGCAGGACGAAGGCGTGCTCAACGCCGCGCAACTCGACACCGGTCGCGCCGAAGCGGCCCGCGAACTGCTGGCTGATACCGAAGGCGTCGAAAAGCCCCGCGAGTCGCGTCTGGGCAAACCGCTGCCGTTGCTCGCCGCCGTCCTCGTGCCCGTGCTTGGCTTGGGCCTGTACCTGCACTTTGGCGCCAGCGACAAAGTCGAACTGACCCGCGAGTTCTCCCAGCCGCCGGTGTCCATGGAAGACATGACCCAGCGCCTGGAGCGCGCGGCTGTGGCCCAACCGGATTCAGCCGAAGGCCTGTACTTCCTTGGCCGCGCCTATATGGCCCAGGATCGTTCGGCCGATGCGGCCAGAGTCTTCGAGCGTGCCGTGGCGTTGGCTGGCCGCCAGCCGGAGCTGCTTGGCCAGTGGGCCCAGGCGCAATACTTCGCTGACGATAAGCAGTGGTCGCCCAAGGTTCAGGCGTTGACCGATGAAGCCCTGAAGCTGGATCCGAAGGAAGTCACCAGCCTCGGCCTGTTGGGTATCGCGGCGTTTGAAGGCAAGCGTTATCAAGAGGCCATCGACTACTGGACACGCCTGCTGGCCCAACTGCCACCGGAGGATAATTCCCGTGCCGCGCTGCAAGGCGGCATCGACCGGGCGGCGCAGAGCCTGAAGGAAAGCGGGGGCACCGTCGCCGAAAAAGCCGTGATAAAGGTGCGGGTGGATGTGTCCGCCGATGTGAAGGCCAAGGCGCTGCCGAGCGACACTGTGTTCATCTTCGCCCGCGCCGTCAGTGGCCCTCCGGCACCGTTGGCGGCTAAACGCATTACCGTCGCCGAACTGCCGGTCACCGTCGAGTTGGGTGACGCCGACGCAATGATGCCGCAATTGAAACTGTCCAACTTCGCCGAAGTCCAACTGGTTGCGCGCATATCCCGGGCAGGTCTTCCGACCGCTGGCGAGTGGATCGGCCGCAGTCAACCCCTGGCCAGCAGCACTACTGCACTGCAACAGCTGACCATCGACAGTCCGGACAAGTAATCCTGAGGAAACGCCCATGACGACCGCATTCGCACGCATCACCCTGCTCAGCCTGGTAGTGGGCCTGAGCGCCTGTGCGGTCCATCGGCCACCTCCTGGCCCGACCGGCCCGACGATCCCGCCGTCCGGCCCTTCGACTCAGCCGAGCACCAGGCCTTCCGGCCCGGTTACCCCGCCGCCGAAGCCTGTGCCGACCAAATCGCCGACGTTCGCCCCGCCACCGGGCGCCGCCAGCCACTGGGACGGCAAGATGCAGGTCTACGTGCTCGATGGCCAGCCCGACACCTTCTACCGCCAGCGCACCTACTACCGCTGGAGCAACGGCTGGAGCCGCTCCATCAGCCCCAACGGGCCATGGGAAGAAACCAACGTGCAAGGCGTGCCGCCGGGGTTGAGCAAGCAGTACGCGCAATGACAAAAGGCGACCGTGTTAGGGTCGCCTTTTTTATGTTCGATGTCCCGTCCTGAATAAGGTTTACACCTTCTGACCTTTGTTCAGGAGGACTCAATGGATACGAGAAAAAGGCGCAGCCAACGCGATTACACGCTAGCTTTTAAATTGTCGGTCGTAGACCAAGTCGA
>NZ_RWIO01000082.1:0-33943 GCF_009764655.1 Pseudomonas sp. PB105 | reverse complement strand
TCACGAGGAACTGTTCGGATACCTGTGAGAAATAACAGTGCCGACGAATGGCAGTGGCCCAGGACGGGCCACTTGAAACAGAGGGGTCAGGGCTGACGGTTCCAATGCCGGAACAACGGCTCCGCCAGAAACAACACAAACAACAACCGCATCACCTGCATCGCCGTCACCAGCGGCACCGACAGTTGCAGGGTTTCGGCCGTGAGGCTCATCTCGGCAATGCCGCCGGGCATCATGCCCAGGGTTAACGAGCGCAGGTCCAGATGTGTGAGGGCGCTCAAGCCCACCGCGGCCAGCGTCGCCAGCGCCATGGTCAGCGCGGTGCCGATCAGGGTGCGCGCCATGAACGACGGAGCGCGCCGGAAGAACTGACGGTTGAAGTGGCAGCCTAAACCGCTGCCGATCAGCCATTGGCCGATCTGGCTGCCGCCGTCAGGCAAACCGATATGCAGATCCCACACCACGCTGGCGGTGGCACTCACCAGCAACGGCCCGAACAACCACGGGTTTGGCTGACGCAAACGCTGCCATCCCCAGGCTACCAGCGCACCGACTGGAAACAGCAACGCCAGCCAGACCCAACTTACCGGCGCCGGATGAAACTGCGGCGCACCGCCCTCCAGCAAGTACTTGAAGATCGCCGGCACACACAACACCACCACCAGCACCCGCAGGCTCTGGCCCGCCGCGACACGGCTGAGCACCGCGCCATTGCGGGCGCCGAGGTTGACCATCTCGCCGGAACCGCCCGGCATGCTGGAGAAAAACGCAGTAGCGCGGTCTTCACCGCTGCGGCGCATCAGCCACACGCCGACCACGCTCGACAGGCTGGTGACCAGCGCGCCGAAGAAGATCAGGCCGAAGTGGCTCATCACCTGTTCGATCACCACCGGGGTGAAGTGCAGGCCGATACCGATGCCCACCACCCATTGGCCGCATTTGCGCCCGCCGGGAATCTCGGCCAACTGCCAAGGCGTGAGACAACGCACCAGGATGATCGCCAGCAACGAGCCGACCATGTACGGCAACGGCCAGCCGACGAGGCTGGCCAGGTAACCGCCGGCCAGGCCGACCAGCGGTGTTCCCCACCAATGTCTGAAGGTGACCTCAGACATCGGCCACGGCACGACGCTGTTGCGCACGTTTGCGCCAGATACGCAGCAACGGTACGAGCAGCATGATGGCGGTCAGTACCCAGACACCAAAGGTGATCGGGCTCGACCAGAGGATTTCCAGCGCACCGTTGGAGATCGACAGGGCACGGCGCAGGTTCTGCTCCATCAGGCCACCGAGGATAAAGCCCAGCAGCAGCGGCGACAGTGGGAAGTCCAGCTTGCGCAGGATGTAGCCGAAGATGCCGATAGCGATCATCAGGAACAGATCGAAGGTGGTGGCATGCACTGCGTAGACGCCAATCGCGGTGATGATGGCGATCACCGGCACCAGCGCCCAGTTCGGCACGGCGAGGATGCGTGTGAAGATGCGGATCATCGGGATGTTGAGGATCACCAGCATGATGTTGGCGATAAACAACGACGCGATCAGGCCCCAGACGATGTCCGGTTGCTGTTGGAACAGCAGCGGGCCTGGCGTGATGTTGTACAGCGACAGTGCGCCGATCATCACCGCTGTCGTGCCCGATCCGGGTACGCCGAGGGTCAGCATCGGCACCATGGCGCCGCAGACCGACGCGCCGATCGCGGTTTCCGGCGCAGCCAGGCCGCGCATGTCGCCTTGGCCGAACTTGCCGCTGGCCCCTGCGATACGTTTCTCGGTCATGTAGGCAACGGCTGAAGCCATGGTCGCGCCGGCGCCTGGCAAGACGCCAATGATGAAGCCCGACACGCCGCACCGCAGGTTCACGGTCAACACCGACAAGGCTTCCTTGGCGTTGAACATCATGCGTCCGGTGGCTTTCACCGCTTCCTGGCCGCGATGAGTTTTCTCCAGCAGCAGCAGGATCTCACTGATCGAGAACAGGCCCAGTACCAGCACCACGAACTGGATGCCGTCGGTCAGATGGATGTTGTCACCGGTAAAGCGGTACACGCCACTGTTGGCATCGATGCCGACACACGCGAGGAACAGGCCGATCAGCGCCGAGACAAACGTCTTCAGCGGTTTGTCACCGGCCATGCCGCCCAGGCAGACAATCGCAAACACCATAAGGACGAAATATTCAGCCGGGCCGAAAGCAATCGCCCACTTGGCCAGCAGCGGGGCGAACAGCACCATCCCGCAGGTGGCGATAAACGCACCGATGAACGAACTCCATGCCGACAACGACAGCGCCACGCCCGCCAGGCCTTTACGGGCCATCGGGTAGCCGTCGAGGGTGGTCATCACGGTGGAGGCTTCGCCCGGGATGTTCAGCAGGATCGAGCTGATACGGCCGCCGTATTCGCAGCCCAGGTACACGGCCGCCAGCAGGATCAGCGCCGATTCCGGCGGCAGGCCCAGGGCAAACGCGATAGGGATCAACAACGCCACGCCGTTGATCGGGCCCAGGCCCGGCAACAGGCCGACCACCGTGCCGATCAAGGTGCCGCACAACGCGGTCACCAGGTTGTAGGGGCTCAGCGCGATGCCGAAGCCCTGGCCCAAATAGCCAAAAGTATCCATATCAGTTCTCCAGAACGTCGAGCAGACCGAGGGGCAGCGGTACGTCCATGGTTTTATCGAACAGCAGATAAAGACCGACGCTCATCAATGTGATGATCACCGCACCGGGCAGCCAGCGGCCGCCATACAGCCGAGCCATCGGAATGCCAATCAGCATGCTGCTGAGGATGAAACCCAGGGATTCGAAAGTGCCGGCAAACACCAGCAACAAGGCCACGCAGATCCCGATCTTGATCAGCGTGGGTCGGTCCAGCGCGGGTTCATCGTCGGTGTGTTTGGTCGGTTGCGGACGAATCAGCATGTAAAAAAGTGCCAGGCCCATCAGCCCGAGCAGCAGCAATGGGAAGGCCCTTGGGCCTACGGGCTCGTAGGAAAAAGCCGCCTGATAGGGCCAGGCCATCAGCGCCAGGCCGACACAGGCCAGTAACAGCACGGCCGCGAAAATGCGTTGTAAGAGCATGGGAAACTCCTGAGCCACGTCTGTGCTCTGCACAGACGTGGCTGCGCGAACAGGGGGGCGATTACTGGATCAGGCCGAACTCTTTGGCCAACACTTTGTAGTCAGCCACCTGTTTCTTCACGTAGGTGTCCAGCTCCGGGCCGGTCATGGCGAACGGGAACAACTCGCGCTGGTCGCGCAGCTTGGCGAACTCTTCGGAGGCCAGCAGTTTGTCGAACGCGTCTTTCCACCAGGCGTAGTCGGCATCGCTGACTTTTGGCCCGAGGTAGAAGCCGCGCACCACTGGCCAGACGATGTCGTAGCCTTGCTCCTTGGCGGTCGGAATGTCCTTCATTTCCGGCTCGTCCAGGCGCTTCTCGGAGAACACCGCCAGCAGGCGCATATCGCCACTCAGGATGTGCGGCATGGAGTCGGAGATGTCGGTACTGCCCACCTGGATGTGACCACCGAGCAGGGCCGTAGCGATTTCGCCGCCGCCTTCGAGGGCCACATACCGCAGCTCGCGGGGGTTAATCCCGGCAGCCTTGGCGATCAGGGCGGTTTGCATCCAGTCCTGGCTGCCGACGGTGCCGCCGGAACCGATCACCACGCTGCCCGGATCTTTCTTCAAAGCTTTTACGAGATCGTCGAGGGTCTTGTAGGGCGAATCACTTTTCACGGCGATAGCCCCGTAGCTGGTGCCGACGGCCGCCAACCAACGCACGGCGCTTTCGTCAAAGCGACCGAACTTGCCTTGTGCCAGGTTCAACAGCGAACCGCTGGACCAGGCCACCAGAGTGCCCGCATCGGCAGGGCGCTGGGCGACCACCGCGTTGTAAGCCACCGCACCCACGCCGCCAGGCATATAGGTCACGCGCATCGGCTTGCTCAGCAACTTCTGGTTGACCAGCGCGCTTTGCGCCAGTTTGCAGGTCAGGTCAAAACCACCGCCGGGGGAGGCCGGGGCGATGCATTCCGGGCGCTTGGGTTCATCGGCGGCCAACAGTTGGCCGGCAAACAGCATGCAGCCGGCGGCGAGGGCAAACTTACGCAGTGAAGGGGTCATGGTTATCTCCGTCTTTTTTTGTTGTGAGGTTCTACTGCCTGAGCACCCTTACCAAAGGGCAACGCTGTAGCTGACCAGTACGCGCATTTCATCCGCGTCACGGGCCGAATAGTTGGAGCGGTAGGTGGCGTTGCGCAGGCGCACGGCAACGTCTTTGAACGTACCGGTTTGCACCACGTACTTGATCTCGGTGTTGCGCTCCCACTCTTTGCCGGTTTCGCCGTTCTTGAGCTTGATGTTGTCACCCGACAGGTAACGGCTCATGAAACTCAGGCCGGGAATGCCCAGCTTGGCGAAGTCGTAGTCATAGCGCGCCTGCCAGGAACGCTCGTCGGCACCGGCAAAGTCGTTGATCTGAACGAAGTTGACCAGGTACGGGTCACTGCCATCCACATACGGGAAGGCGCTGTCGCCGGACATGTGCTGGTAGCCGGCGCTGAGCTTATGGCCATTGAGGGCATAGCTGAACAGGCCGTTGAGAGAGGTGTTGTCGATCTTGCCGCCACGGGCGGCACCCGTGTCATCACTGATGGCCAGGCGCAGGTCGGTGGCGAAGGTGCCGGGGCCCATCGGGCGTGCGGCTACCAGGCCGAGGAAGTGCTGGCGGTACACGTCGTCGAGTTGAGCGAAGTGGTAGCTGCCGGTGATCTTGTCGGCAAACTTGTAGTCCACGCCACCGAAGTTGAAGTGCTTGCCGGTGGCGCCACTGAGGAAGCGGCTGTTCTTGTTGTTGAGGGCGATGTCCTCGTAGTTGCTGTCGTCGCGGTCCTTGGCTTTGTCCAGGCGGCCGCCGGTGAACGTCAGGTTCTTGAATTCCCTGGAGGTCAGCAGGCCACCGTTGAACGTCTGCGGCAGGATGCGGCCGTCGTTGGGCTTGAGGATCGGCAGTTCAGGCATCAGCGAGCCGATCTTCAACTCGGTGGCGGAGATCTTCACCTTGCCGGTCAAACCCAGCTTGGAATACTCATCGGCGGCGCGACCATCATCATGGGTCGGCAGCAGGCCGGTGCCGGTGCGGTCGGGGCTGGAGTCGAGCTTGACCCCGAGCATGCCCAGCGCATCCACGCCAAAACCGACGGTGCCGTCGGTGTAGCCTGATTGCAGGTTGAGCATGAAGCCCTGGGCCCATTCGTCGCGCTTGGATTGCTGCGCACTGGTGCCGTCGCGAAAGTCGCGGTTGAAGTACATGTTGCGGGTTTCCAGGGTCGCGCTGCTGTCTTCGAAGAAGGCAGCCTGGCTAAGCGGCGAAAAGCCGGCAAGGGCCGCGGCACTGGCAAGGGCGGTGTGGGTCAGGCGGGAAAAACGAACAGGCGGGCAAGCCTGGGGCTGGGTCGACAGCATCGTGGTGCACTCCGTTATTGTTCTTATTCTGGCGAAAACGCATCGAGGCGTTTTTCGGGCGCTACGGTTGAGGTAGCTGGGCAGGCAGGGCCTACCGTGTCTGGATGCTAAAGGGCGAAGCTTTCACTAACCTTTCAACTGCCTTTCAATGTTTTCGGGCTTCACAGGGCAGGCGGCGCCTGTAAACTGCCCGCCAAGGCGTGGCATCGACCACCCATGAACGAGGTAGAAATCCATGCGTGTCCTCCTGGTTGAAGACCATCTGCAACTTGCCGAAAGTGTCGCCCAGGCGCTCAAGAGCACGGGTTTGACCGTCGATGTACTGCACGATGGCGTGGCCGCAGACCTGGCCTTGAGCAGCGAGGAATATGCGGCGGTGATCCTTGATGTGGGGCTGCCGCGCATGGACGGTTTCGAGGTGCTGGCCCGTCTGCGCGCCCGTGGAAAAAATCTGCCGGTGCTGATGCTGACCGCCCGCAGCGATGTGAAAGACCGTGTGCATGGCCTCAATCTGGGCGCCGATGACTACCTCGCCAAACCTTTCGAATTGACGGAGCTGGAAGCACGGGTCAAGGCACTGCTGCGCCGCAGTGTGCTGGGCGGCGAGCGCCAGCAGGCCTGTGGCGTGCTGGTGTACGACCTCGATACGCGGCGCTTCACCGTGGGCGGCGAGCTGATGACCCTGACCTCCCGCGAGCAAGCCGTGCTCGAAGCGTTGATCGCCCGGCCCGGCCGGGTGATGAGCAAGGAGCAACTCGCGTCCCAGGTGTTCGGCCTGGACGAAGAGGCCAGCCCGGATGCTATCGAAATCTACGTGCATCGCCTGCGCAAGAAACTCGATGGCCAGCCCATCGCCATCGTGACCTTCCGAGGCCTCGGCTACCTGCTGGAAGCCCGCGATGCATAAGCCCAGCAGCCTGCGCTGGCGTCTGTTGTGGAACCTGGCGCTGTTGCTGGTGCTGCTGATGCTGGCCAGCGGCATGAGCGCCTATTGGAACGGTCGCGAAGCCGCCGACACCGCATACGACCGCACGCTCCTGGCCTCGGCGCGGACCATCGCCGCTGGGCTGACCCAAGTCGACGGTACCCTCAGCGCCAACGTGCCCTATGTGGCCTTGGACACCTTCGCCTACGACAGCGCCGGGCGTATCTATTACCAGGTCAATGACATCGACCAGAAGCTGATCTCCGGTTACGAGAACCTGCCCGGCCCGCCGCCTGGCACGCCGCGCACCGATGACTATCCGGCGCTTGCGCGGTTTTACAACGCCATGTATCTGGGCCAGGAGGTGCGCGTGGTCAGCCTGCTCAAGGCTGTCTCGGAGCCGAACATGAACGGCATGGCGGAAATCCGCGTGGCCGAAACCGACGAAGCCCGCGTGAGCATGGCCCGCAGCCTGATGGCCGACACCTTGTTGCGCCTGGGCATGCTGGCCATTGGCGCGTTGCTGTTGGTGTGGTTTGCCGTGAGTGCAGCGCTGCGCCCGTTGGAGCGCCTGCGCACGGCAGTCGAAGAGCGCCAGCCCGACGACTTACGGCCATTGCCGCTGGTGGAAGTGCAGCACGAGTTCGGCCCGCTGGTGCGTTCCCTCAATCACTTTACTGAACGCCTGCGCGGGCAGTTCGAACGCCAGGCGCAGTTTATCGCCGACGCCTCCCACGAACTGCGTACGCCTTTGGCGGCACTCAAGGCACGCCTGGAGCTCGGCCTGCGCGCCGAAGACCCGGCGACCTGGCGCAGCACCCTGGAAACCGCAGCCCAAGGCACCGACCGTCTGACCCATTTGGCCAATCAATTACTGTCCCTGGCGCGTATCGAAAACGGCGCCCGAGCAATTGCCGAAGGTGGCGCGCAGTTGCTGGATTTGAGCCAGTTGGCCCGCGAGCTGGGCATGGCCATGGCGCCATTGGCCCATGCACGTGGCGTGGCGTTGGCGCTGGAGGCCGACGAGCCGGTGTGGTTGCGCGGCGAGCCGACGCTGCTGAACGAATTGCTGAGCAACCTGGTGGACAACGCCCTGGCCCACACGCCGCCGGGCGGCAACGTGATTCTGCGGGTGACGGCGCCGGCGGTATTGGAGGTGGAAGATGACGGCCCGGGTATTCCGCTGGATGAGCGCGACCGGGTGTTCGAGCGCTTCTACCGCCGCAGCCAGCAAGGCATGGGCTCCGGCCTGGGGCTGGCGATTGTCGGCGAAATCTGCCGCGCCCATCTGGCGCAGATCAGCCTGCACGATGGTGCGCAGGCGGGGTTGAAGGTGCGGGTGAGTTTTATCGCCGGTTGATCAATCGAACATCGAGCGGGCTTCATCCAGCTCTGCGCGCAGTTTTTCGCTGTAGGGGTCGACGCGCAGTTTCTTCATTGCCGGCACGTTGGAGACTTCTACCCTTGCCAAAGGGTGCTCGGTGCCGTGATGGCAGTACAGCACGGCGATCTGCACCAGGTCGATGTAGTCGAGGCTGGCGGAGTCGCGCTCCAGGTTCAGGTACTGGCCCGGCAGTTTCGCCAGCATTTCCGGGAAGTCCCAGCCGCTGAGCAATTTGTCACCCAGTGCCGGGTGGATGCTGTCGATCACATGGTTGAGGCTGACCGGATCCGACAGCAGTTCGTAATGGTCTTCGGCGTAGGTCAGGATCGGCAGCACGCCGATCTGATGCACCAAGCCGCCCAGCGCAGCCTGGTCCGGCTTGAGCTGGCTGTGGCTGCGGCACAGGGCATAGCTGACGCCCGCCACTTCCAGGCTGCGGCGCCACACATCGCGCATTTTCTGTTCTACCGTTTCGGAGCGGGCATGGAAGATCTGTTCCATCACCAGGCCGATGGCCAGGTTGCTGCTGTAGTTGGTGCCCAGCCGGGTGATGGCGGTGTGCAGGTCGGTGACTTCCTGGGTGGCGCGCAACAGCGGGCTGTTGACCACTTTGATCAGGCGCGCCGACAGCGCGGTGTCGCGACCGATGACTTTGCTCAAGTGGCTGATGCTGATTTCCGGGTCTTCAGCGGCCTGACGGATGTTCAGGGCCACTTCCGGCAATGTCGGCAGAACCAGGTCATCGTTGTTGATGGCCTTAACCAACGCCTGTTGGATTTTTTCCGCCAGTTTGTTCATTCATGCTCTCTAGGGTGCTGCAAAAAGGTACGGCGACTAACGCTGGATTTCTCGATCGCGGTCGAGAGTGTAAGGCAGCTCAAGCAGCTGCAAAACGGGGCCTTCCAGCGTGCCTAAGTGCACATCGCCACTATCGGCTGCTTCGGCTTGCAATACGGCCAGAAGTTCAATCACTTGGTCAGCTTTTGCGGCAATCACCACTTCGCCGATCGAGCTGTTGTGGCTGGGTGAAAACAGCGGGGTGCCTGGCTCGGGCATGTCAGCCGCGTTGAGGCTCAGGCGATACAAGCGACGCTTGAGTTTGCCCAGGTACTGCATGCGCGCGACGATTTCCTGGCCGGTGTAGCAACCTTTCTTGAAGCTCACGCCGCCCACCGCTTGCAGGTTGAGCATCTGCGGGATGAAGACTTCGCGGGTTTGCGGCATGACCTGGCCGATGCCGGCCCGGATCTGGCCGAGCAGCCATTCGTTCAAGTCGGCTTCCTTCAAGTGCGCGGCGAGTTGGCTGCGCACGGTGTCAGCTTGCTCGGCAGGCACCCAGAGTTCGGCACGGGCTGGCGAGACGCGGATGGCGACCAGCGCTTCGGCACGCGCCACGCTGTCGGTCTCGGCCGGTAGCTCAAGGCCCAGGCTGCCAAGCGCTTGGTCAGCGTCCGATAGCCCGAAACGCACCCAGGCGGCGCTTTCGTCGGTGAGCTTGGACTTGGAGAACACTGCGTATTTCTTCAGGTCGGCCAGCTGTGGTTCCAGCAGCTCAGTGGTCATCGCCAGCAATACGCCGTCACCTTGCAGCAGGATGCGGAAGCTCGACTGCATGCGGCCTTTTTGTGTACAGCGCGCGCCGAGGCTGGCCTGGGTGTCGCTCAGGTAGTTGAGGTTGCAGGTGAGCTGGCCCTGCAGGAACTTGGCAGCGTCGGAACCGCGGACGGCCAGAACGCCTTCGTGGGACAGCGAGCAGAAAAAAGCGGAGTCAGCCATGGGTCATCGCAGGTCAAAAAGTCATGGGTGCATCATAGAGGGGCGCCCGGCAAATGGATAGTTTCCATATGGGGCGACCAAAGCCGACTGTTCCGGTGCCGTCGGGCCTGTATACTTGCGCTCTATTTGAGGAGCGCTCCATGGTCGAAGATGTAGAAATCAATCGCCTCTACTGGCACAGCCGTCGTGGCATGCTGGAACTGGATGTGTTGTTGGTGCCTTTCACCAAAGAGGTTTATGCGACGCTCAATCAAGTAGATCGCGACCTTTATGTCCGTCTGCTGGCATGCGAAGACCAGGACATGTTCGGCTGGTTCATGGAACGCGCCGAATCGGAAGATCCTGAGTTGCAGCGTATGGTTCGGATTATTCTGGACCGTGTTCAGCCCAAGTAATCGCTTTGAATGCCGTTGGCAGGCCTCACGGCTGTTGCTGGCGGCGTATGTGCTTGCCCAGCTGTTTGCGCTGGGCGCCTGTTTGGTCCTCGATGTTCCCTTTGCTTTCCTTGGCGTGCTGGTGTGCCTGGCCCATGCGGCCTGGGTGCTGCCACGTCATATCCTCTTGACCCACCGCTCGTCGGTTGTTGGCCTGCGTCGTGATGAGGAGGGTTGGCAGTTGTTCAGTCATGAGCGGGGATGGCACAGCGTGCAGTTGCGCCCTGACAGCCTGGCGTTGCCGCTGATTGTCGTGTTGCGCTATCGGGTGCAGGGCGAGTGGTGGCTGCGTTCGGTCTGTGTGCCGCGGGATTCGCAGGTCGCCGATGTGCATCGGCGCCTGCGGGTACGCCTGAAGTTCAGCCGCCGTAGGTGGTTGGCACCAGAATAGTGTCGCGGGCCTCGGGCAACATCTGCGGATAGTCGAGGGTGTAATGCAGGCCCCGGCTTTCCTTGCGCTCCATGGCTGAGCGAATCATCAGTTCAGCGACCTGCGCCAGGTTGCGCAATTCGATCAGGTCACGACTGACTTTATAGTTGCTGTAGAACTCATCAATCTCATCGAGCAGCAAACGCACGCGGTGCTGAGCCCGTTGCAGGCGCTTGTTGGTGCGCACGATCCCCACGTAGTCCCACATGAAACGCCGCAGTTCGTCCCAGTTGTGGGCGATGATCACGTCTTCGTCCGAATCGGTGACCTGGCTGGCATCCCAGCGAGGCAGGGCGGCCGGCACGGGGATGCGCGGCAGTTGGTCGAGAATGTCCGCAGCGGCTGAGCGGGCATAAACAAAGCATTCGAGCAACGAGTTGCTGGCCATGCGGTTGGCGCCGTGCAGGCCGGTGAAGCTGGTTTCACCGATCGCATACAGGCCGGGCACGTCGGTGCGGCCATGCTGGTCGACCATCACGCCGCCGCAGGTGTAGTGCGCGGCCGGCACCACGGGGATCGGGCCTTTGGTGATATCGATGTTGAACGCCAGGCAGCGCTCATAGACGGTGGGGAAGTGGGTCTTGATGAAGTCTTCCGGTTTGTGGCTGATGTCCAGGTATACGCAGTCGACGCCCAGGCGTTTCATCTCGTGGTCGATGGCGCGGGCCACGATATCCCGTGGGGCCAGTTCGGCACGTGGGTCGAAGCGCTGCATGAAGCGTTCGCCATTTGGCAGTTTCAGGTGTGCACCTTCTCCGCGCAGGGCTTCAGTGATCAGGAAACTCTTGGCCTGTGGGTGATACAGGCACGTCGGATGGAATTGATTGAATTCCAGGTTGGCGACCCGGCAGCCCGACCGCCAGGCCATGGCGATGCCGTCACCGCAAGCGCCGTCGGGGTTGCTGGTGTAGAGGTAGACTTTGGCCGCACCGCCCGAGGCGAGAATCGTGAAGCGTGCGCCATAGGTGTCGACTTCGCCGCTGGCGCGGTTGAGCACGTAGGCGCCGAGGCAGCGCTCGCCGTCCAGGCCCAGGCGTTTTTCGGTGATCAGGTCGACGGCGACGCGTTGCTCCAGCAATTCGATGTTGGGGCGCTGGCGAGCCTGGTCGAGCAGGGTCTTGAAGATCGCGGCACCGGTGGCGTCGGCGGCGTGGATGATGCGGCGGTGGCTGTGGCCGCCTTCGCGCGTGAGGTGGAATTCGAAGCCGCCGTCGTCACTGCTCGCGTGTTCGTCTCGGGTAAACGGCACGCCCTGGTCGATCAGCCATTGGATCGCCTCGCGGCTGTGCTCGACGGTAAAACGCACCGCGTCTTCGTTGCACAGGCCGCCGCCGGCGTTAAGGGTGTCTTCGACGTGGGATTGCACCGTATCGGTGTCATCCAGCACAGCGGCTACGCCGCCCTGGGCCCAGAATGTGGAGCCGTTGGCCAGGTCGCCTTTGCTCAGGACCGCAATGCGCAGATGGCTGGGAAGGGTCAGCGCAAGGCTCAATCCGGCCGCGCCGCTGCCGATCACCAGGACATCGTGTTGAAACTGTTGGCTCATTTGAAGGATTCCGCAAAAAGCGATCCAGAGGACAGGCGCAAACAGGACGCCTGGATCGGCGAATCAAAGGGTCACACGGGCCACTAGTATATAGAGGGGGGGAGCGGCACAATAGCCAGGCATTCGTGGCAATGTGAGATTACGGTGCACGGCTTGGGTAAAATCAGCTGGTTATTGAGGCGGGAACTTTTTGCATAAGCCCTGACTCAATAGCAGGTTGCCCGAAAGCTGGGAAACGTTGAGTTTATTGGCCCGTCGGGAGCATTGGACGCGTCAGAAAACCGGCGACAAGATTATTCGCGCAGCCGGCGTTACCCGCGCTGCGTTTTTCGTGCGTGCCAAATCAGTGCATGCCGGAAACTTGCTTGAAGGGGGAGAACTTTTGCGAAAAGTCCGAGTCTATGTTTGCAAGCCTGATCGTTTAGTTATGCAAGCCTCCTTCAAGTACAACGAGGAGTGTTCATGCTAACCCAGGAAGAGGATCAGCAGCTGGTCGAGCGCGTTCAACGCGGCGACAAGCGAGCATTTGATCTGCTAGTGCTGAAATACCAGCACAAAATTCTCGGGTTGATCGTGCGGTTTGTGCACGACACCCATGAAGCGCAGGACGTTGCACAAGAGGCCTTTATCAAGGCCTACCGTGCACTGGGCAATTTCCGCGGTGACAGTGCGTTTTACACGTGGCTGTACCGCATCGCCATCAACACGGCGAAGAACTATCTGGTGTCTCGCGGACGCCGCCCACCGGATAGTGATGTTAGTTCGGAAGATGCAGAATTTTACGATGGTGATCACGGCCTCAAAGATCTCGAGTCGCCGGAGCGTGCATTGCTGCGCGACGAGATTGAAGGCACCGTCCATCGCACTATTCAGCAATTGCCAGAAGATTTGCGTACAGCGTTAACTTTACGTGAATTCGATGGTCTGAGTTACGAAGACATTGCGAGCGTCATGCAGTGTCCGGTGGGGACTGTAAGGTCACGGATTTTCCGGGCCCGGGAAGCCATCGATAAAGCCTTGCAACCGTTGTTGCAAGAGAACTAAAGACAGCGGCGACAGCCAAGAGAGGAACCGCCATGAGTCGTGATGCCCTGCAGGAATCGCTGTCCGCAGTGATGGATAACGAAGCGGATGAACTGGAACTTCGTCGAGTGCTCAACGCATTTGATGATGCCGAAACCCGTGATACCTGGTCTCGTTACCAAGTCGCTCGGGCGGTGATGCACAAGGATCTTCTAATCCCTCGTCTGGATATTGCTGCGGCCGTTTCTGCTGCGCTGGCCGATGAAGCCGTTCCGGCAAAAGCTGCTCGTGGTCCTTGGCGTAGCCTCGGTCGCCTGGCAGTCGCTGCCTCGGTGACAGTTGCAGTGCTTGCCGGTGTTCGCCTGTACAACCAGGACGATATTGCTGGTGCCGAACTGGCCCAACAGACTCAGCAACCGGTCATGGCCGGTCCGCAAGTCAAAGGCCCAGCAGTACTGGCAGGCTACAAGGAAAGCTCGGACACCACCGGTCCTATGGCCAACGGTGTACTTCAAGGGCAATCCGGCTGGCAAGATCAGCGTCTTCCAGGTTACCTGCGCCAACACGCACAGGAATCGGCCCTGAAAGGCACTGAAAGCGCTCTGCCATACGCTCGCGCTGCAAGCCTGGAAAACCGCTAAACCGCTAGGGAGCATTATGCGCGCCATACCGCTCCTTACGCTGTTGCTTTGTGGTTGGTTTGCACTACCCGCCCATGCCGATGAAGCCCAAGACTGGCTGACTCGACTTGGGCGTGCCGAGCAGAAACAAAGCTTTGAAGGGACGTTCGTCTACGAGCGTAACGGCAGTTTTTCCACCCATGACATCTGGCATCGCGTCCAGAATGGTCAGGTCCGCGAGCGGCTTTTGCAGCTTGATGGTTCTGCACAGGAAGTTGTGCGAGTGGATGGTCGTACCCGATGTGTCAGCGGCACGCTGGTCGCCGGCCTTGGCAATTCGCCTGATGCCCCTTCGCGCTCCCTTGATCCGCAAAAACTCAATCAATTCTATGAGCTGGCCGTCATCGGAAAATCCCGCGTGGCCGGTCGTAATGCGGTCATTGTGTCGATCGCGCCGCGTGATCAATACCGTTATGGGTTTGAACTTCACCTGGATCGCGAGACCGCACTGCCACTTAAATCCTTGTTGCTGAACGATCAAGGTCAGTTGCTGGAGCGCTTTCAGTTCACCCGCCTGGATACGTCCACCGCGCCCAGTGATCGAGACTTGCAGCCCAGCAGCGAGTGCACATCGATTGCCGTCGCCGACACAAAGGCGCCAGAAGTCGAGCCCACCGAGGCTTGGCACTTGGAGTGGTTGCCACCGGGTTTTCAGTTGGCCAATAGCAGTGCGCGCAAGGATCCCCATACCAAAGTCACGGTCGACAGTCTGATGTATGAAGATGGGCTGGCGCGCTTTTCGGTGTTTCTTGAACCGATCAGCGATGTGAGCGTGACCGAGACTCGCACCCAGTTAGGCCCTACGGTTGCAGTGTCCCGTCGTCTTAATACGGTGGACGGCGAAATGATGGTGACGGTCGTTGGTGAAATTCCTATCGGTACCGCCGAGCGTATCGCGCTGTCGGTGCGCGGTGAAAAAAAGGCCTCCACCCAGCCGTGAGTTGTTAATCCTATGTTCATCCGGCTCTTTCACTGTACGTCCATGCCAGGTTGGCTGCCGAGAGCATGAAATGTCTGGATCAGCATTTTCACTTGCAAAAATCCCCCATGTTTTTTATAGGTCAGGGCTTGTCGGCTCTGGCCTTGTTTTGTTCGCGGAACAAAAATGTCGGTCGCAGTTTTCGGCGTTTCTTGAACCCTGTCGCTCAACCCTGCTCGTCGTAACGGGAGCTGTATGTCGATACCACGTTTGAAATCCTACCTATCCATCGTCGCAACGGTGCTTGTGCTGGGCCAGGCCGTGCCTGCGCAAGCGGTCGAGTTGCCTGATTTCACCCAATTGGTTGAGCAAGCCTCGCCAGCCGTAGTGAACATCAGCACCACGCAGAAACTGCCGGATCGCAAAGTGTCGAATCAGCAGATGCCTGACCTGGAAGGCCTGCCGCCGATGTTGCGCGAGTTCTTCGAGCGAGGCATGCCACAACCCCGCACGCCTCGTGGCGGCGGTGGCGGTCAGCGTGAAGCGCAGTCCCTGGGCTCGGGCTTCATCATTTCCCCTGATGGCTATATCCTCACCAACAACCACGTAATTGCCGACGCCGATGAGATTCTCGTGCGCCTGGCCGACCGTAGCGAGCTGAAAGCCAAGCTGGTGGGTACCGATCCTCGTTCCGACGTTGCGCTGCTGAAGATCGAAGGCAAGGACCTGCCGGTGCTGAAATTGGGCAAATCCCAGGACCTGAAAGCTGGGCAGTGGGTTGTGGCCATCGGTTCGCCGTTTGGTTTTGACCACACTGTGACCCAGGGCATCGTCAGCGCCATTGGCCGCAGCCTGCCGAACGAAAACTACGTGCCGTTCATCCAGACCGACGTGCCGATCAATCCGGGTAACTCAGGTGGTCCGCTGTTCAACCTGGCCGGTGAAGTGGTGGGTATCAACTCGCAGATCTACACCCGCTCCGGCGGCTTCATGGGCGTGTCGTTCGCTATCCCGATCGACGTGGCCATGGATGTTTCCAACCAGCTGAAAAGTGGTGGCAAGGTCAGCCGTGGCTGGTTGGGCGTAGTAATCCAGGAAGTGAACAAAGACCTCGCTGAGTCCTTCGGTCTCGACAAGCCGGCCGGCGCGCTGGTTGCACAGATCCAGGATGATGGCCCTGCCGCCAAAGGCGGGTTGCAAGTCGGCGACGTGATCCTGAGCATGAATGGCCAGCCGATTGTCATGTCGGCAGACCTGCCACATCTGGTAGGTGCACTGAAGGCGGGCAGCAAGGCCAAGCTGGAAGTGATTCGTGAGGGCAAGCGCCAGAACGTTGAGCTGACCGTAGGCGCCATCCCTGAAGAGGGTGCCACCCTGGACGCCCTGGGCAATAACAAGCCGGGGGCTGAGCGCAGCAGTAACCGCCTGGGTATTGCAGTGGTTGAGCTGACCGACGAGCAGAAGAAAACTTTCGACCTCAAGGGCGGCGTAGTGATCAAGGAAGTGCAGGATGGCCCCGCTGCCTTGATCGGCCTGCAGCCAGGCGACGTGATCACCCACCTGAACAATCAAGCAATCGACACCACCAAGCAGTTCACCGACATCGCCAAAGCGCTGCCGAAGAATCGCTCGGTGTCGATGCGTGTGCTGCGTCAGGGGCGTGCCAGCTTCATTACCTTCAAGCTGGCCGAGTAATCCGCTAAGCCAATAAAAAGCCCCGCCGTCGGTTAACGATGGCGGGGCTTTTTATGGGTGATGGGTTTAGCCCATCATCCCTTTTACCAGACGTTCCTGTTCGATCAGTTCACGTTGGCGTGCGTCGATACGTGACGACAGCGGGAAGTTGCTGCCCGCGCGGCGCTTGGCGAAGTCCAATTGCTGAATCGCCTGCTGGAAGTCACCCACCAGGGCAAAGTATTCGGCGCGTGCTTGATGCAGGCCGATGATGTTGCCTGACAACCCACGGGTCTCGGCGACTTGATACCACACGTCTGGATCGTCTGGACGGGACTTGAGTAAGCCATCCAAGGCCTTTTCCGCGTCGGCTGTACGATTCTGTTTCAGCAGCAAGTCGACCCGGATCTGATTCAGTGGGTAGTTGCCAGGGTATTGGGTCAACATCCGATCGGTGCGTTGCTGGGCATCGGGCAGATGGCTGTTGTCTATATCCAGCTGGATCTGCGCCAGGTTGTACGTGATGTCATTGGGTGCCTTGGCCAGCAAGGGCTGCAGGCTCTCTCGCGCCAGCTTGAACTGTGAGGCCTTGATTTGGGCGATGGCCAAGCCATAGCGCGCCACATCGTTTTTCGGGTTCTCGTCCAGTTGCGCCTGGAAGCGCTTGGCGGCGAGTCCCGAGGTGTCCTCATATTGCAGCTGCACCCGTGCGCGGATCAGTTGGTAGCGCAGGCTGTCCTCCTTGCCACCGGGCTTGGATTGCTCGGCGCGGTTGCGGGTGTCGGCGATCCGCGATTCGGTGACCGGGTGCGTCAGAAGGAATTCCGGTGGCTTGGCGTCGAAGCGGTATTGGCGTCCCAAACGCTCGAACATCGTCGGCATGGAGCGCGGGTCGTAACCGGCTTTCTCCAGGTTGACGATGCCGATACGGTCCGCCTCTTGTTCATTCTGCCGAGAAAACCGCCGTTGTTCCTGGATCGCCGCCGCCTGGGTGCCGGCAATCGCAGCAATGCCCGCATCGCCTGCGCCGGCGGCTGCCGCGATGATGCCGCCAAGCAGGGCGGCCATCATCGGGATTTGCATGCGCTGTTGCGCTTCAACACCCCGGGCGAAGTGACGTTGGGACAAGTGAGCCAATTCGTGGGCCAGCACCGAGGCGTATTCGCCTTCGGTCTGGGCGTTGAGAAACAGGCCGCCGTTCACGCCGACGATGCCGCCTGGCGCGGCAAAGGCGTTGAGCTGCGGGCTGTTGATCAGGATGAACTCCAGGCGTCGGTCGTTCACCTGGCTGGTTTCTACCAGCTTGTACACGCTAGTTTCGACGTAATCCTTGAGTTGCGGGTCGTTCAGTTGGGAAACCTGCCCGCGCAGATAAGCCAGCCAGGCACGGCCCAATTGAAATTCCTGTTGTGGCGAGACAATGGCAGAACTGGCGTCGCCAAGCGACGGCAGGTCGTCAGCAAAGCCCGGAGAGGCCAGCAGGCAAGCCAGCGTCAGCAGGGTAGGGCGCAAAAAAGTCATGCACAGAGCCTTTGGACAAAGAGGTTACTGTAGCCGGACACTGAGCGTCGGACCAGATATTCTAAGCGCCCCGAACGCTTGCCCGGAGTAAACCCATGACCGACGCTGTAGCCTTTGATGCCGAGCTTGACGCCAGCGGCCTCAATTGCCCGTTGCCTTTGCTGAAGGCCAAGCTGGAATTGAATCGATTGGCCAGCGGTGCTGTGCTCAAGGTGATCGCCACGGACGCAGGCTCCCAGCGCGATTTCCGCACCTTTGCCAAACTGGCCGGCCATACGCTGCTGCATGAAGAAGATGCTGCCGGTGTTTACCGTTACTGGTTGCGCAAGGCCTGAGCCGCTGCCCCTACCAACCGAGGTTGATTGATGTTCAAAGTGTTACGAGACTGGATCCAGCGCTACTTCTCCGATGAAGAGGCTGTGGTGCTGGCCGTCCTGCTGTTCCTGGCCTTTACTGCCGTGCTCACCCTGGGCGGCATGCTGGCGCCCGTACTCGCGGGGATGGTGCTGGCTTACCTGATGCAGGGCTTGGTCACTACCCTTGAACGCCTGCGCTTGCCGGGTGGTGCGGCGGTGGGGTTGGTATTTGCCTTGTTCATGGGGCTGCTGGTGGTGTTTGTCGTAGTGGTGTTGCCGCTGCTGTGGCATCAACTGATTACGCTGTTCAATGAGCTGCCGGGCATGCTTGCCAAGTGGCAGTCGCTGTTGCTGCTGTTACCGGAGCGCTACCCGCATCTGGTGTCGGATGAGCAGGTGTTGCAGGCTATCGAAGTGGCGCGCGGCGAAATCGGAAAATTCGGGCAGTGGGCGCTGACGTTTTCCCTGTCCAGTCTGCCGCTGCTGGTCAACATCATGATCTATCTGGTGCTGGTGCCGATCCTGGTGTTCTTCTTCCTCAAGGACCGCGCAATGATCGGACGCTGGGTGAGTGGCTACCTGCCGCGTGAGCGAGCGCTGATCACGCGGGTGGCCGAGGAGATGAATCGCCAGATCGCCAACTACATTCGTGGCAAAGTCATCGAAATCATCATCTGCGGCGGCGTTACCTACATCGCCTTTATTGCCCTGGACCTGAATTACGCGGCCTTGCTGGCATTGCTGGTCGGTATTTCAGTGGTGGTGCCCTATGTCGGTGCGGTGGTGGTGACGGTGCCGGTGACACTGATTGCGCTGTTCCAGTGGGGCTGGAGTGACCAGTTCATCTACTTGATGGCGGTGTACGGGATCATCCAGACACTGGATGGCAACGTGCTCGTGCCGCTGCTGTTCTCGGAGGCGGTCAACCTGCACCCGGTGGCGATCATCTGCGCGGTGTTGTTGTTTGGCGGGTTGTGGGGATTCTGGGGAGTGTTCTTTGCGATTCCCCTGGCAACGCTGTTCAAGGCGGTGCTGGATGCATGGCCTCGGCAGGAGCCCGTTGTTGCGCCATTATTGTAGTGAGCGGGCTTGCCCCGCGCTGGGCTGCGGAGCAGCCCCGATAAAAAACGCCGCGTTCTTACAGAAAGAACGCGGCGTTTGGTTTTAGGGTTGCTACGCAGCCCAGCGCGGGGCAAGCCCGCTCACTACAATAGTCAGCTGTTCAGAGTCTGTGCTGCTGCCAATACGGCATCCACATGCCCAGGCACTTTCACCCCACGCCATTCCTGACGCAGCACGCCATTCTTGTCGATGAGGAAGGTGCTGCGATCAACGCCAAGGTATTCCTTGCCATACAGTTTTTTGAGTTTGATCACATCAAACAGCTGGCAGACCGCTTCGTCCTTGTCGCTGATCAGCTCAAAGGGGAATTCCTGCTTGCCCTTGAAGTTCTCGTGGGACTTCACGCTGTCGCGCGACACGCCAAACACTTCGGTGTTGGCCGCCTTGAACGCCGCGTAGTGGTCACGAAAACCCTGACCTTCGGTCGTGCAGCCCGGAGTGCTGTCCTTCGGATAGAAGTAGATCACCACCTGCTTGCCCTTGAGGGCGGCAAGGCTGAAGGTCTGGCCACTGGTGGCCTGGGCTTCGAAGTCGGCTACGGGTTGGTCGATGACTACTGCCATGGGTACTTCCTTACATTGGGTTCTGTGGGCGCCATGGTTCGATCAACGCGTCTAGGTTCAGGGCGTCGGCGAAATCCAGGAACTGGTCGCGAAGCCAACTGATCTGCACACCGGCCGGCAAGGTCACGGTAAAGGTGGCGTTGAGCATGGTGCCGCCGGTTTGCGGGGCCTGGTAGGTGTCACAGGTCAGGTTTTCCAATTCGACGTTGTGGTCGATAAAGAACTGGCACAGCTCATTGACGATGTCCGAGCGGTAGGCTGAGCTGACGTAAGCGACGTATGGCAGCGCTTGCGGGCGATTTTCCAGCGCGGCGCTGCGCACAACATTGACGGTGAAGTCATGCTTCTTGGCCAGGCCCGGCAGGCCGGTTTCCAGGCGTGCCAGGGCGTCCCAGGTGCCGGATATCTGCAGGACCAGCGCACTGCACTCGCCGTGGCGGGTCAGGCGGGAAGTCACGACGGCGCAGCGGTTTTCATGGCTGGCGCGGCACAGGACGTTGGTCAGCTCCATGGGGTTGGCGCCGAGGGCACTGATAACAAGGAATTGTTCGCGAACTGTGGGGGTGGACATGCAGCCTTCCTAAACGATGAGCGGTCGATACTCTGAGAGCCGTATCGATCAAAGCATGAAGGGTAGCGAAAAGCGCCGCCAAGGGATAGGAGGTGGCGTTTTCATTACGTGAACGGCGTGATTACACCCTGCTGTAACCCTTGCGTTCATCCAATGATGGCATTGCCCATCGTTTAGTTGCCCCATAACGCATCCTCACGCGGTACTTCGCTTGTACAAGCATCTTGGCGCCAGTACCATTACGGCTCTCTTTTTCCGGCAGGAGCGGTTGCATGATTGCGGGCAGTATGGTGGCACTGGTCACACCCATGGATGCACAAGGTCATCTCGACTGGGACAGCCTGGGCAAACTGGTGGACTTCCACCTGCAAGAAGGCACCAACGCCATTGTGGCGGTCGGCACCACAGGTGAATCGGCCACCCTCGATGTGGAAGAACACATCCAGGTGATCGAGTTCGTGGTCAAGCGTGTCGCGGGCCGTATTGCCGTCATTGCCGGTACGGGCGCCAACTCGACGCGTGAAGCGATCGAGCTGACCAAGAACGCCAAGAAGGCCGGCGCCGACGCCTGCCTGCTGGTGACCCCGTACTACAACAAGCCGACCCAGGAAGGCTTGTACCAGCACTTCAAAGCCATTGCCGAAGCTGTGCAGATCCCGCAGATCCTCTACAACGTACCGGGTCGCACCGCGTGCGACATGCAGGCCGCGACCGTGATCCGCCTGTCTACCGTACCGAACATCATCGGAATCAAGGAAGCCACCGGCGACCTGCAGCGCGCCAAGGACATCCTGGCCGGCGTGAGCAGCGATTTCCTGGTGTATTCCGGTGACGACGCCACCGCTGTCGAGCTGATCCTGCTGGGCGGCAAGGGCAACATCTCCGTGACTGCCAACGTGGCCCCGCGCGCCATGAGCGATATGTGTGCCGCCGCCATTGCCGGCGATGCAGCCACTGCTCGTGCGATCCACGAGAAGCTGATGCCGCTCAACAAGACACTCTTTATCGAGTCCAACCCTATTCCCGTGAAATGGGCGCTGTTCGAGATGGGCCTGATGCCGGACGGTATCCGTCTGCCGCTCACCCGCCTCAGCGAAGCCTGTCACGAACCGCTGCGACAGGCCCTGCGCCAGTCCGGCGTCCTGGTTTAATTGAGGAAGCACTACGCATGAAGCGATTGGCCGGACTTTCCGCACTTGCCTTGATTATCTCCAGCACCAGTGGCTGCGGTTGGATCTGGGGCCCGGAAGGCTACTTCCGTGACCGCGGCAGCGATTACCTGGAAGCACAAGCAACCAAACCGATGCAATTGCCGCCGGACGTCAACGTCGCCAAGCGCCTCGATCCGTTGCTGCCGATTCCACGCAACGTCGCCGACGACACCACTAAAGGTGAGTACGTGGTGCCACGTCCGCAGCCGATCTCGGCCGTGGCGGACGCCAGCGACTACAGCTTGCAGAAGAGCGGTGATTCCCGCTGGATCGTGGCTCAGCGTCCACCTGCCGAAGTCTGGCCAGTGGCCGTGCAGTTCTTCCAGGACAACGGTTTCCGTATTGACGAGCAGCGCCCGCAGACCGGTGAATTCACCACGGCATGGCAGCAAGGCAACGAGCTGTCCGCCACGATGGCCAAACGCTTGCAGGCCGGTGGTGTAGCCGCCGACAGTGAAGCCCGCGTGCGCGTGCGCATCGAGCCAGGCGTGCAGCGCAACACCAGTGAAGTCTACGTCGTGAGCGCCGAGCGTCCTGCCGGCAGCACGGCCAACGTCGACTTCACCAACCGCTCGGTCAACACCGGCGTTGACTCGGCGCTGGTCGACGAAATGCTGGCCAGCATGAGCCGTATCTCCGAGAAGGGCGGTTCCGTTTCCCTGCTCGCCGCCCGTGATTACGACACCCCGAGCCGCGTCAGCCTCACCGAGGACGGCAGCGGCAACGTGGTGCTGAACCTGGGCGAAGACCTGGATCGTGCCTGGGCCAGCGTCGGTCGCGCCCTGGAGCAGGGCCCTTGGCGTGTTGAAGACATCAACCGCAGCCTGGGCCTCTACTACATCAACGTGGCTGAAAAGGCCGAGCGTAAAGACGACGAGCCTGGTTTCTTCGGCAAGCTGTTCGGCAGCCAGCCGACCAAGGAAGAAATCGAGACCCGCGCCGAGCGTTATCAGGTTCGCTTGAGCAAGGTTGGCGAGACCGTGCAGGTCACCGTCGAGAAGAACATCAACACCGTTGCGCCAGCTGAAACAGCGCGCAAAGTGTTGGGTGTGATTCAGGACAACCTGGGCTGATCCGATGCGTTTTGCTGTTCTCGGTAGCGGTAGCCAAGGGAACGGCACGCTGGTCGCCCACGACGACACGTACGTATTGGTGGATTGTGGTTTCTCGTTAAAAGAAACCGAGCGGCGCCTGCTGCGCCTGGGGGTTCACCCCGCGCAGCTGAGCGCGATTCTGGTGACCCACGAACATGCCGACCACGTGCATGGCGTGGGTTTGCTGTCTCGGCGCTACAATCTTCCGGTGTACCTGAGTCGCGGCACCTTGCGCGGGATGCGCAAACCCATTGAACCCGCAGGTTTCCTGGCTGGCGGTGAGCAATTGCAAATCGGCGCCTTGAGCATCGATGTGATTGCCGTGGCGCACGACGCCCAGGAGCCGACGCAGTATGTATTCAGTGATGGCCAGCGGCGCTTCGGCGTGCTGACCGACTTGGGTTCCTACTGCGCGAAGGTGCTGGACGGTTACCGGAACCTCGATGCCTTGATGATCGAGTCCAACCACTGCCGAGACCTGCTGGCTCGCGGTCACTACCCCTACTTTCTCAAGCAGCGGGTGGGCGGCGAACTGGGACATTTGAACAACCATCAGGCGGCGTACCTGGTGTATGAGTTGGGCTGGCAAGACCTGCAACACCTGGTCCTGGCCCACCTGAGCAGCAAGAACAACCTGCCGACGCTTGCCCGGCAATGTTTTGTCGACACCCTCGGGTGCGACCCGGACTGGCTGCAACTGGCCGATCAAGATTCAGGGCTCGACTGGCGACATATCGCCTAGCCCACCTCACTCAAAGCGGAGCCCATCATGGAAAAACGTGAAGAACTCTACCGCGGCAAAGCCAAGTCGGTGTACAAGACCGACGACGCCAACCGCCTGATCCTGCTGTTTCGCAACGACACTTCGGCGTTCGACGGCAAGCGCATCGAACAACTTGATCGCAAAGGCATGGTGAACAACAAGTTCAACGCCTTCATCATGCAGAAACTCGAAGAGGCCGGTATTCCGACCCAATTCGACAAACTGCTGGGCGACAACGAGTGCCTGGTGAAGAAGCTGGACATGATCCCGGTCGAATGCGTCGTACGTAACTACGCCGCCGGCAGCCTGGTCAAGCGCCTGGGTGTGGAGGAGGGCCTCAAGCTCAATCCTTACACCTTCGAACTGTTCCTGAAAGACGACGCCAAGGGCGACCCGTTCATCAACGAGTCCCACGTCGTGGCATTCGGCTGGGGCACCGCTGAACAACTGGCCCGCATGAAAGAGTTGTCCCTCAAGGTCAACGACGTGCTGAACAAACTGTTCGACGACGCCGGCCTGCTGCTGGTCGACTTCAAACTGGAATTCGGCGTATTCCACGACGGCTCCATCGTCCTGGGCGACGAATTCAGCCCGGACGGCTGCCGCCTGTGGGACAAGGACACCAAGAAGAAGATGGACAAAGACCGCTTCCGCCAAGGCCTCGGTGACGTTATCGAAGCCTACGAAGAAGTCGCCAATCGTCTCGGCGTACCGCTGTAATCGACGCAAGCATCTGATAGCACGGAAAAAAATCGCTTCGGCGCTTTGCTTTCCTGATTCACGCTGTTATGATGCGCGCCGTTGGAGAGATGCCAGAGTGGCCGAATGGGACGGATTCGAAATCCGTTGTACCTTCACCGGTACCTAGGGTTCGAATCCCTATCTCTCCGCCATTACACAGAACAAGCCCCGTAGCTGAATAAGCTACGGGGCTTTTTCGTTTCCGGCGTTTGCTTGGGCCGTTTGCCATTCGAAATTCGTACTACTCAACGGATGCACCTTTCTTCTGTGTTTCCACGATGCTGCCTACAGGTATACCGTTGTGGCCCCGCCTGCACTTCACTATCGTTTGGTTTGTGCGAGACAGGCCCTACGTTCAGGGCTCTGGCTTCGTTGTCACGTGTGTCTCACCTCAAACGGCAAAGGAAATGCGTAATGAGCAAGAACACAAAACAAACCTCCGAAAAAATGGCGACCCTCGCAGCTGAAACCCTCGGTAATCCGAAGGCTTCAGCCATCGCCAAAAGTCTTGCCGCGTCAGCACTGGCCCAGAGTGGTACGTATAAGCAGACAAGTGCGGAGATGGAGGCGAAAGCTGGCAAGGCGCTTCACAGTGATAAGTACAGCGATGAGACGAAAGCCCTTGCCGCGTCGGTCCTCTCTCAATCCAATAAAGAGCGCAGAAGCTGAGCTAAGACCCTCTGGCCAAAGAACTCTTTACTCATGGACCGCCTTACTTGGCTAAGGCTGTCCATTTTTCACTAGGAATGCTCATCAGTTTCCGTCCCGCCTAAAGTCCTCCCTCACGCGGCCGAAATGCTGTCATACGATGTCGTATCCCTAATAAGAGTGCTCCCCTAAATGTCCCTTCGCAGCCTGTCCATCGCCCGCCGTGCGGGTTTGGGTTTTGCCTTGATTGCTTTGCTCGTGGCCCTGCTGGGTTTTTTTGCGCTGTCGAACATGGCAAGTATCCGCGCCAGTGCGGTGCAGGTGGAAAGCGGGCTGGTGCCGAAGATGCGGCTGGTGGCTGACATTCGCGAGATCATGTTGCGCATTCGTACGATTTCTTTGCGGATGGCGTTGGACCCCAGCCCTACGAGCCTCCCGCAATACCGCAGTCAGATGGATACCCGCAGCCAGGACCTGACGAAACGGCTGGCTGACCTCGATAAGGTGATCGACACGCCTGAGGTGCGCACGCTCTATGACCAGTTCCAGGTTTCGCTGCGCCAGTACCAACAGGGCTTGGCGCAGTCGTTCATCCTTGCCGATAAACAGCAGGGCGCCGAACTCAACAAGCTGCTGCTGGTGGACATGAAAACTGTGGTCGATGGCTCCGGCGCCCAGCTCAACGCACTCGCCGACTACTACAACGCCCAGATCAACCAACAGGGGCAGGCGGCCGAGTCGCAGTACAGTCGTTCGCGCACCATGGTGTTTGGCTTCGTGATCCTGGCGGGCCTGAGCACGGTGGCCCTGGCCTGGCTCCTCACGCGTAGCATTGTCGGTCCGTTGGGGCAGGCCATGCGCGCAGCCGAAAACGTGGCCCGAGGCGACCTGACCCAGACGGTGGAGGTCAGTGGAAACGACGAGGTAACCCGCCTGCTCGTAGCCCTGCACTCCATGCAAGGCAGCCTGCGCAGCACCTTGCAACTGATCCGGCAGTCGGCGGCACAGATGGCGGCCTCTGCCACCGACCTCAACGGCATTACCGACCAGAGCAGCCGCAGCCTGCAACAGCAGACGGCTGAGATCGAGCAGGCGGCGACGGCGGTCAATGAAATGACTTCGGCCGCTGAAGAAGTCGCGCGCAATGCGGTGTCCACCTCCGAATCCACCCGCCTGTCCAATGAAACCGCCCGTGAAGGCCAGCACCGCGTCGGTGAAACGGTCAGCGCGATTCAGGCCCTGAGCAGCAATATCGGCGAGACTTCGACCCTGGTGCAGAACTTGGCTGAGCAATCGCGGGACATCGGCAAGGTGCTCGATGTGATTCGTTCCATCGCCGAGCAGACCAACCTGCTGGCACTTAACGCCGCCATCGAGGCGGCGCGGGCCGGTGAGTCCGGGCGTGGCTTCGCGGTGGTCGCCGATGAGGTTCGTGCACTGGCCCATCGCACCCAGCAATCGACCCTTGAAATCGATCAGATGGTCACTGCCATGCGCACCGGCTCCAACGATGCATTGACCTCCATGCAGTCGAGCTCCCAGCGCGCCGCCGACACCCTGACCCTGGCCGAAGGGGCGGGTGGCGCCTTGAGTCAGATCACCAACTCCATCGACCAGATTCATCAACGCAACCTGGTCATCGCCAGCGCTGCCGAGGAGCAAGCCCAGGTGGCCAAGGAAGTGGACCGCAATATCGTCAATATCCGCGACCTGTCGGCGCAATCGTCTTCCGGCGCCGGGCAGATCAATGGCTCAAGCCAGGAGCTGGCGCGGTTGGCGGTGGCGCTCAACGACGCGGTCGCACGGTTTCAGTTGTAGTGAGGTCAGGTTGAGGGCGTGCAGCCTACGCAGGTGCGTTTTTTTTCAATGCGCGTGGGCCATGCGAAAACGCATTCGTAAGATAATGCCGGTCAAATCGACCACACTGGCGACTCCCGTGATCATCAACTTCGACCTCAACGACCTCCAAGCCTTCCGCGCCGTGGTGGACAAGGGCAGTTTTCGCGGCGCCGCCGAGGCCATCCGTATCTCGCAACCGGCCCTCAGCCGACGCATCGAAAAACTCGAATCCGCCCTCGACGTGAAGCTGTTCGAACGCACCACGCGGCGGGTCAGCCTGACCATGGTGGGCCGTGCCTTCCTGCCGCAAGTCGAGCGCATGCTCGACGACCTCGACATCGCGCTGATGGGCATCAGTAACGTCGCGTCCACGCGCATGGGCAATGTCACCATCGCCTGCGTGCCCTCGACCGCGTACTACTTCATGCCCCATGTGATCTCCGAATTCCACAAACTGTATCCGAAGATTCGCCTGCGGGTGCTGGACGCCAGTGCTGGCGAAGTGTGCCAGGCGGTGGAAAGTGGCGAGGCGGATTTTGGCGTGAGTTTCAGCGGCAGCCTGGCCGATGAAGTGGAGTTCGAATTGCTGTTGCAGGAGCGCTACGTGTTGGCCTGTCGGCGTGATCATCCGTTGGCAGAACGGGACAGCGTGACCTGGGCCGAAGCCTACGAGCACGACTACATCACCGTGGACAAGACCTCGGGTAACCGCTTCCTGCTGGACCAGGCCTTGCGCGGCGTGCGAGTGAAGAAGCCGAGTATCTGCGAGACGCACCACGTGACCACCATGATTGGTCTGGTGGAAGCGGGGCTGGGGGTGGCGATGGTGCCATCGATTGCGATGCCGGCGTGCGAACACCCGATTCTGGTCAGTGTGCCGCTGGTAGAGCCGCAGGTGATGCGCAATGTGGGCTTGATCAAACGCCGCGGGCGGACATTGCCGCCGGCGGCGCTGGAGTTGGAGCGGTTGGTGCGGGAGATGCCGTTTCGGTCAGCGTGACACCGAGTCCAGGCCGGTGGATTGCACCACCGGTTGCGCCTCGGGCGACGCCAGGTACTTCAGCAGCGCCTTGGCCTGCGCGGGGTGTTCGGCGTTCACCGGAATGCCTGCGGCAAAGCGCGTCACTGATTGCACGTCTTCGGGAATTTTTCCCACATAGGTCACGCCAGCTACCGGTAACAATTCCGCTACTTGCTGTAGACCCACTTCGTAGTCACCTTTGGCCACCTGTTCAGCCACCGGGATGCGTTCGATCATCGTGCCCTTGGCCGGCATGCCGAGCTTCTTGAACAGCTCTTTCTCGACATACACACCGCTGGCACTGTCCGAGTAGGCCACTGATTTGGCCTTGCTCAGCACCGCTTTCAATTCTGCGTCGGTGCTGATGGCGGGTTTCGCCGCGCCTGCCTTCACCACCAGGCCGATGCGCGAGTCCGCCAGTTCCACGCGGGACGCCGGGTCGACCTTGCCTTGTTTGATCAAGTCATCCAGGGCGTAGCCGACCATGATCACCACATCGGCGTGTTCGCCCCGGGCCAGGCGGTTGGGAATCGCTTCCGGCGCCTTGCCCATGGACGGGCCGAGAATGGTATCGAGGGTGTCACCGCTGCGCTGGGCATACTGCGGGCCGAGCAATTTATAGGCGGCGGTGAAACCACCGGAGGTCATCACCTTGAGCTCCTCGGCCTGGGCCGTCAGCGCCAGCGCGCCAAGGGCCAGGCCCGCCAGGGTCTTGAACAGAGGCTGCATCATGCCGCCCCCTGCATCACCTGCCCGCGCGTGTTGGCGCGGCGGTATAACGCCAGGGTCGAACACAGCGCACACACTGCCGCAAACATCATCCAGTAGGCCGGCGAAGCCTTGTCTTCGGTGATGTGGATGAACCAGGTGGAGATCGCCGGGGTAAAGCCACCGAAGATCGCGGTTGCCAGGCTATAGGCCAGGGAGAAGCCCGCCACGCGCACTTCCACCGGCATGATTTCGGTCAGCGCCGGGATCATCGCGCCGTTGTACATGCCATAGAGGAAGGAGAACCACAGCAGGGTCTCCAGCATATGGCCGAAGCTCGGTGCATTTACCACGTAGGACAGAGCTGGATACGCGGTAAGAACCGTCAGCGCAGTCATGGCGATCAGTACCGGCTTGCGGCCAAAGCGATCACTCAAGGTGCCGCCGATGGGCAGCCAGACAAAGTTCGACACCGCCACCAACAAGGTCACCAGCAACGCGTCGGAGGTGCTCAATTGCAGCACGGTCTTGCCGAAGGTCGGCGCGTACACGGTGATCAGGTAGAACGCGGTGGTGGTCATGGCCACCATCAGCATGCCGCCGATCACGACGGTCCAGTTTTTTACCAGGGTGGCCAGCACTTCGCGCATGGTCGGGCGATGCTTGCGGTTGGCGAACTCTTCGGTTTCCTGCAGGTTGCGACGCAGCACAAAGATAAACGGAATGATCACGCAACCGACGGCAAACGGAATGCGCCAGCCCCAGTCGGCAACCACCGCCGGTTCCATCCACACGTTCAGGCCGTAACCCAGCGCAGCGGCGACCACGATCGAGATCTGTTGGCTGCCCGACTGCCAACTGGTGTAGAAGCCTTTGCGGCCGGGGGTGGCCATCTCGGACAAGTACACCGACACGCCGCCCAGTTCCGCACCGGCCGAGAAGCCTTGCAGCAAGCGCCCAAGCAACACCAGCAGCGGCGCCCACAGACCAATGGTGTGATAACCCGGCACCAGCACGATCAGCAGCGTGCCGCTGGCCATGATCGACAGCGTTACGATCAGCCCTTTGCGGCGACCCACGTCGTCGATATAGGCACCCAGAATGATTGCGCCGAGGGGACGCATCAGGAAGCCGGCGCCGAACACGGCGAAGGTCATCATTAATGACGCAAACTCATTAGCGGCCGGGAAGAACGCCGCCGCGATGTAGGTGGCGTAGAAGCCGAACAGAAAGAAGTCAAACTGTTCGAGGAAGTTGCCCGAAGTAACGCGAAATACCGCGCCAATTTTCGAGCTGGCAGCGTCGGGCCGGGAAGGGCTAGTCATGGTTTTGTGTCTCCAGCGTTCTTTTTAAAGTGCTTGTTTCGCTTAAGACTGAGGATAGTGGCTGACACATTTAGAAATGATAAGTGAAAGATTTGGATTTATTGATGCGCTCAAGTTATCAATCGAAAATGCTGAAGCGTTTTGTGTAGCGGTCACTGTGGCGACGGAGCACCCCACGATGCGCATAGACGCCGCGCGCCGCGCTTTCTACACTGCGACCTGTCTTGGGGAAAGGGCAGGCGCCGATGAATCGCAATGAATTACGCAAGGCCGACATCAATCTGATGGTGGTCTTCGAAGCACTGATGCTGGAGCGCAATGTGACGCGGGTGGCCGAGAAGCTGTTTCTCGGCCAGCCGACCATCAGTTCGGCCCTCAACCGCCTGCGTACCTTGTTCAACGACCCGTTGTTCATTCGTGTCGGCCATCGCATGGAGCCCACCGCGCGCGCCGAGGAAATCATCCAGCATTTGTCGCCGGCCCTGGATTCGTTGTCGTCGGCCTTGAGCCTGACCCACGATTTTGATCCGTCCATCAGCACCATGACCTTTCGTATCGGGCTGTCCGATGATGTCGAGTTCGGTCTGTTGCCGCCGCTGCTGCGCGCATTGCGCCAGGAGGCGCCGCAAGTGGTGTTCGTGGTGCAGCATGTGGATTACTGGCGCATTCCCGACCTGCTCGCGTCCGGCGACATCACCGTAGGCATTACCCAAACCCGTGGCCTGCCGGCGAATGCCAAGCGCAAGTTGCTGCGCCATATCCGCCCGCGACTGCTGCGCGCCGATGCCTCGGACACGCCGCTGACCCTTGATGAATATTGCTCACGACCCCATGTGCTGGTGTCCCACACCGCCAACGTGTCAGGGTTTGCCGATGAGTGGCTGGCCGAGATCGGCCGCAAGCGCCACGTGGTGCTGTCGGTGCCGCAATACAGCGCGTTGCCTGCCTTGCTGGCCGGCACCGACCTGATCGCCAGCCTGCCGGACTACACCGCCGAAGCCATGGCGGTGTCGGGCAATCTGTTTTGTGAGCCGTTTCCGTTCGAGACGCCGACGCTGGATTTGTCCATGGTCTGGCTCAGCCACGTCGACACCGACCCGGCCGAGCGTTGGGTGCGCTCGCGACTGGAGGCATTCATGAGCGATAGAGGCTTGGGCACCAAGGCCTGACGCGATATATTCAAGAATCTTCCTACAACAAGCTCGGAGCAACCCATGCCACACCTGCACCTGGAATACACCGCCAACCTGACAGACCTGGCCGTCGATAAAACCCTGTTGCGGCTCAACAATGTGCTGATGGCGTCCGGTCAGTTCGGCTCCGAGTTCGATATCAAAAGCCGTGCGGTGAAGCTTGAGAGTTTTCAGGTCGGCACTTCCCTCATTCCACGTGGCTTTATCGCGGTGAAGCTGTCGCTGCTCAGTGGGCGGTCACCGCAGGTCAAGCAGCAGTTGTCGCAAAGCCTGCTGGCGGCGTTGCAGGATCTCGGCGATTGGCCAGCGGCTTTACAGGTTCAACTGAGCGTCCAGTTGGTGGATATGGACCGTGATTCCTACAGCAAAGCCGCCATCGGCTGACACCCTTGCGCAGGGCTTAGAGTAATCCTTGGTCTGCGCAGACCTTCACCACCTGCTCGCGAAACCAGGTATTGGCACTGTCCTGTTCACTGGTTTCGTTCCACTGCATGTCCAGGGTGAACCCCGGCAACCCGTTGGGCGCCTCGCAATGGCCGAACACCGCCGCTGGCGCCAACAGCTTTTGCACGCGGCGCGGCAGGGTGACGATAAAGTCGGTGCCGGTGATCATCTTCAAGGCGGCGCTGTAGCTGTTGGCCCGGGCAACCACATGACGCTTGTGGGCCTGGCGCGCCAGCCAGCCGTCGATCATGTTGGTGTCGGAGGTCCACGGCGTGGGGAACACGTGGCGTCGTTCGACGAAGGATTGCAGGCTGAATGCCGGCTCCCTGGGCGCCGAGCGTTTATCGAAGACGCACACCAGGTCGTCCTCCAGCAGCATCTGGGTCTTGAAGTCTTTGTGGGCGCGATGAAAGTGCGGGCCGAAGCAGATCACCAGGTCCAGGCGGCCTTCGCGCAGGTCATCGGCGGGGATCTGGGTTTCCAGCTTCTGCACATTGACGATCACCGGCAGGTCAGCACGGTCGAAGCTTTTCAGCAGGCGCGGCAGGATCAACTGTTCGAAGTATTCCGGTGCACAGACGTTGAAGGTCACCGCCTTCTGGGTCGGATCGAAGGCCTGGCCACCGGCGTGGCACAGGTTGATGCTTTCGAGGATTTTCTGCACATGGCCGTACATGGTGGTGGCCTTGTACGTAGGACGCATGCCCGCCCGGGTGTTGATAAACAGCTCGTCTTCAAAGCTGGTGCGCAACTTCTTCAGGCTGTAGCTCACGGTGGACTGGCTGACGAACAGCGTTTCGGACACCTCGGTAACGCTGCTCTGGTCGTAGACGGCGATAAACACCATCAAGTCCTGCATATCGAGTTTTCTGAGCAAGTTACTGTTTAACATCGGTTTCGTCCGTAAACCCTTTGTACCGAATTCAGTACAAGACAGCGCAAAAGCTTAACGGAACGTACGTGCCAATAGAAAGCTCTGTAGGGCGTTTCTATGTTTGCCGTGGGACAAATAATGTTTGCAACACGACCTCAGCGGATATGGTGCGCGTAGTGCCTTGGGTTGAAGCGCGTGACGATCAGCAGCATCAGTACAACCACCGCTGTCAGCGACCACCAGGCCCATTCGAAACTGCCCAATTGGTCACGAATCATCCCGGCGATCAGTGGCGACAAGCCTGCAATCAGGTAGCCGATGCCCTGCACAAAGGCCGTGAGGCCGCCGGCACGGCGCGGGTTGTCCAGGTGATCGAGGGACAGGATCAGGCTCATGGGGAACAGGCCGCCGATGCCCAGACCGAGCAGGCACGGCCACAGCAAACTCAGGGCTTGCGGGCTGAGAATCAGGCCGCAGAAACCGATGATGATCAGCACCAGCAACACCGCCACCACGCCGCGTTTATCCCGGCGACGGTTGGCGATGGCGGGGGTGATCAGGCCGGAGACCACTTCCATGGCCGTCAGGAAGCCCAGCAGCAGCCCGGCGTTCTGCTCGCTCCAGCCTTGCTCCACGTAGTACGGCGCCAGCCACGCAAGAACACAGGTGTAGGACGCGGTGCCCAAGCCAAAAAAGATCGCCAGCAACCAGGCACGACGGTTGCCAAAAAATGACGCCTGCGGGCCGGAACCGGCCTGGGGCAATGGCGGCATAGTTGAGCGCTGGGCGAGCCAGAACACCAGGGCGAGCAACGCCAGCACGGCCCAGATCGCCAGGCCGATACGCCAGCTGCCGGTGCGCATTTGCACGAAAGGGGAGAACGAAGCCGCCAGCGCCGCGCCGCCCATGATGGCGGTGACGTACAGGCCCATGAACAGTGACACGTTATCGCTGAAGCGCGACTTGATCAGCGCTGGCATCAACGCCTGGATCATTGCAATACCGACCCCCGCTGCAATGGCGCTGACGATCAGCTCCAGCGCCGAATCCAGAAACAGCCGCGACAGCGTCGCCACGCCAATCACCAGCAGCGACAGCACAATGCTGCGGTGCTCGCCGAAACGCCTGGCCAGGCCCATGCCAAAGAACATCGCCAGGCCCATGGCCATGACCGGCAGCATGGTCAACAACGCCGCGCTGCTGAAACTCAACGGCACATCGCCACGAATCGACGACAACAATGGCCCCACGGCCGCCATCGACGGGCGCAGGTTAAGGGCGACCAGCACCACGCTGATCATCAGCCAAACGGCGGTGGTGGGTTTTGCCTGAACGTTTTCCATGGGCCGACCTTGAGTGAACAAGGGCGAATCAGGCCACGCATGGGGGCGGGGGGCAAATGAGAAAGTCGCAGGGAGTATCTAAAAAATGCATTTCCCACAAACACCGCAAATCGAAATGTGGGAGGGGGCAAGCCCCCGATAGCCGTGTTTCAGTCTAAGCATCTGTAACTGATCCACCGCTATCGGGGCATGGGTATCTACACTACTCTCAAAGGCTTATACATAACGCTGTGGTGAGCGGGCTTGTCCCGCGCTGGGCTGCGCAGCAGCCCCAAAACCAGGCAACTTGGTTTTTCTGAAAAAACGCGGTGGCTTTGATGGGGCTGCTTCGCAGCCCAGCGCGGGAC
>NZ_RWIO01000081.1:0-37090 GCF_009764655.1 Pseudomonas sp. PB105 | reverse complement strand
GCATCTTTGTGCTGTGCGCCTTGCTGATCGACAACTTCCTCTCGCCGCTGAACATGCGCGGCCTGGGCCTGGCGATTTCCACCGTCGGCATCGCCGCCTGCACCATGCTGTTCTGCCTGGCGTCGGGGCACTTTGACTTGTCGGTGGGCTCGGTGATTGCCTGCGCCGGTGTGGTCGCAGCTATCGTCATGCGCGACACCGAGAGCGTGATGCTCGGCATCGGCGCCGCGCTGCTGATGGGCCTGATCGTCGGGCTGATCAACGGCATCGTCATCGCCAAGCTGCGGGTCAACGCGCTGATCACCACCTTGGCGACCATGCAGATCGTACGCGGCCTGGCCTACATCTTTGCCGACGGCAAGGCGGTCGGCGTGTCCCAGGAGCAGTTCTTCGTGTTCGGCAACGGCCAGTTGTTCGGCGTGCCGGTGCCGATCCTGATCACCATCGTGTGCTTCGTGTTTTTCGGTTGGCTGCTCAACTACACCACCTACGGGCGCAACACCATGGCCATCGGCGGCAACCCGGAAGCGGCGCTATTGGCCGGGGTGAACGTTGACCGCACCAAGATCCTGATCTTCGCCGTCCACGGCTTGATCGGCGCACTGGCCGGGGTAATCCTCGCCTCGCGCATGACCTCGGGCCAGCCCATGATCGGCCAGGGTTTCGAACTGACGGTGATCTCGGCATGCGTACTGGGCGGGGTGTCGTTGAGCGGCGGGATCGGCATGATCCGGCATGTGATTGCGGGGGTGTTGATTTTGGCGATCATCGAAAACGCGATGAACCTGAAGAACATCGACACGTTTTACCAGTACGTAATTCGCGGCTCGATCCTGCTGCTGGCCGTCGTCATCGACCGCATGAAACAACGCTGATCCCTCGCCATGTGAGGGCTAATGTGGGAGGGGGCTTGCCCCCGATGAGGGTGGGTCAGTTGATAAATCAGTGACTGACCCACCGCTATCGGGGGCAAGCCCCCTCCCACAGTTTTAATCGGCGGAGAATTTGAACACGGTGTTTTGGCTGTAGGTTTGCCCTGGATTCAAACGGGTCGAAGCAAACTTCGGCTGGTTAGGCGCATCCGGATAATGCTGCGTCTCCAAGGTAAACCCGCTCCAGTGCAGGTAAGTCTTGCCGCCTTTACCCTTCACCGAGCCATCCAGGAAGTTGCTGGTATAGAACTGCACCCCAGGCTCGCTGGTGTACAGCTGCAAACGCCGGCCCGACTCAGGGTCATGCACCTCGGCGGCAAGCTTTTTGACGTCGCCCTGGGTATCGAGCGCCCAGTTGAAATCAAACCCGCCTTGCTTGGGCTCGGCAAACTTGAGCTGCGGATGATCGGCTTTGATGTGCTGGCCGATCGGCGTCGGTTTCAGGAAGTCCATCGGGGTGCCTTTGACCGGTGCCAGCTCGCCCGTAGGGATCAACGTGGCATTCACCGGCGTGTAATGGCTGGCATGCAAGGTAGCGACTTGCTTGAGGATGTCGCCGTTGCCCGCGCCGGCCAGGTTGAAGTAACTGTGGTTGGTCAGGTTGAGCACCGTGGGTTTGTCGGTGGTGGCGGTGTAGTCGATGTGCAGTTCGTTGTTGTCGTTGAGGCGGTAGGTGACTTCGGTCTTCAGGTTGCCGGGGAAACCCATTTCACCGTCCTTGGACAGGTAGCTCAGCTTCACGCCGACCGAGCCCTTGTCCTTGACCGACTCGGCCTTCCACACCTGCTTGTCAAAACCCTGGGCGCCGCCGTGCAGCGAGTTGGGGCCATCGTTGAGCGGTACCTGGTAGCGCTTGCCGTCGAGTTCAAAGGCGCCGCCCGCCAGGCGGTTGCCGAAGCGCCCGATGGTCGCGCCAAAAAACGCCGTGCCGGCCTGGTAGCCCTGCACGTCGTCGAAGCCGAGCACCACGTCGTCGACCTTGCCGTTTTTATCCGGCACTTTGAGCGACTGCAACACGCCGCCGTAGGTGATGACCGTGGCTTGCATGCCATGGCTGTTGCGCAGGATGTACTGTTCGACGGGTGTACCGTCGTTGGTCTTGCCGAAGGCTTTGTGCTCGCTGGACAGCCCTGCCGCCTGGGCGCCGCCACTGGCAACCAGCAGGGACATGGCGAGGCCCGAGAGCAGGTATCGAGGGTGCTTCATGGTCGAACTTCCTTTTGTTGTTTTGAGTGGAATAGTTCTACTAATAGCGATATTTTGTCGGTGTGACAGCGAATTTATAGCCTTTAACGCCGATTTCGTAAAATAAAATAAGACTAATTGATCGAGGCAACCGTTATATGAGTACTGCACAGGCTGTTTATCCCGACCTTGAAGGCAAAACCGTGCTGGTGTCTGGCGGTGCCTCGGGCATCGGCGAGTTCATGGTGCGGGCCTTTGCCGCGCAGGGTGCCAAGGTCGGCTTTGTGGACCGTGCACAAAGCCAGGGCGAACGCCTGGCGGCGTTGCTGAGTTCAGCGGGGCATACCGTGGAGTTCGTGTGCTGCGACATCACCGATGAGATTGCCTACAAGGCCGCCATCGAGCGTTTCGAGCATTCATTGGGGCCGATCACCGTGCTGGTGAACAACGCCGCCAATGACGTGCGCCACACCCTGGAAGAAGTGGACTCGGACACCTTCGACAAGCTGATCTCGGTCAACCTCAAGCACGCCTTCTTTGCGGCCAAGGCGGTGGTGCCGATGATGAAAGCGGCCGGTGGCGGCGCGATCATCAACCTGGGTTCGGTCGGCTGGATGATGGCCTCCGCCGGCTACCCGGTCTACGCCGCCAGCAAGGCGGCCGCCCACGGCATGACCCGAGGCTTGGCGCGCGAGCTGGGGCCTCACCGCATTCGCGTCAACACGCTGGTGCCGGGGTGGGTCATGACCGAGAAGCAATTGGCGATGTGGGTGGACGACGCGGCCAAGGAACTGATCGCCCGCAGCCAGTGCCTGCCCGGCAGCGTGATGCCGGAACACATCGCCAACATGGCGTTGTTCCTCGCCTCGGATGCCTCGGCGATGTGCTCGGCACAAAACTTTATTGTGGATGGCGGTTGGGTCTGAGCCTGACTCAGTCCTTCATGCAACCCGGGCCAGTGTGGGAGGAGGCTTGCCCCCTCCCATATTTGAACTGCGGTGCTTAGGCGATGGGGTAACGCTTGAACGCCGGATGCTGCTCCAGACGCTCGGCATGCCGTCGCAGGTTCGGGAACGCATCGGCCTTGACCACCGACGCCACGGTGAACTGGCTGAACGACCACGCGACTGCCGCCGTAATCGACGCCTGGGTCAGCAATTGGCTGTCACCCAGCTGCTTGTCCAGCAACCCATAGGCCGCGAGCAACTGGCCGGTTACGCGCTCAAGCCACGGCGCGTGCTGTTTCTCCGCCGGGCGCAGGTTGTGCTCATAGACGATCTGCACGCTCTTCTCACAGGCTGCCAGCGCCAGCCCTAGAACGTGCAAGTCCTTGGCAAGTGCCACCGGTTGCTGGGGCAGCAGTTTGCTGTCCGCCGGGGCCAGGGCTTCGAGGTACTCCAGGATCAGGCTCGAATCCATCAACACCGTGCCATCGTCCAGCACCAGGGTCGGGGCCTTGACCACCGGGTTGATCTCGGCAAATTCCGCGTAGGTGCTGAACACCGACAATGGCTCGTGCACAAACTCAATCCCATACAACTCCAGGGAAATGGCTACGCGCCTTACGTAAGGCGAATCCAGCATGCCGACCAGTTTCATGAAGCCTCCATTGCTATCAGGGTGACGAGCTCAAGAGATTAAGGGCACTCGGCCGCCCGGCGCAACGAGGATGTCTTCAAGCCCGGCGCTCATACCGCACTCCTGAAACCCTGGCGGCTGGCGCCCGGCGGTTGCCCGGTAATGCGTTTGTAGGCGCGACTGAAGGCCGCCTGGGAGGTGTAGCCGAGGCGGTGCGCCACTTCTTCGATGGGCAGTCGCTCCAGGGTCAGCCACTGGCTGGCGAGGCGCATGCGCAGTTCGGTCACGTAACGCAACGGCGGAACCCCCAGGGTCGCCTGGAAACGATCCGCGAACACCGAGCGCGAGGTATGACAGTGCGCCGCCAGCTCGGCCACGCTCCAGTCGCGCCCCGGCTGCTGGTGCAGGGCGAGCAGGGCACCGGCCAGGCGGGTGTCGCGCAAGGCGGCCGCGAGACCCGACGCATTGGCGCAGGCGCACTCGACCCAGCCCCGTACGATCATCGCCGCCACCACATCGGCCAGGCGCGCAAGGATGCCGGCGTAACCGACGCGGGCGCTGGAGACTTCGCGTTCCATCACCGCCAGGATCGGCATCAGGCCAGGGTAACGCTGGCCTGCGGCATCGATCAGCATCAAGGCCGGCATCAAGTTGCCGAGGCCCTGGATGCTGTCGAGTTCGAACTCCATGCAGGCACTGAACAGCAGGGTGCTGGAGGCAGCGTCGGGCGAGGCATTCACCGCGCACACGGTATCGCCCAGCGGTGCGGCGTCGAAGCTGGCGATGTCCTGCACGGGGTCATCCGGTTTGGATAACAGCGCGTGGGCGCCACCGTGGGCGATAAACACCGCATTGCCGGCCGACAACTCAAAGAGGCTGCCGTCGTGCAGGCGCAGGGTCGCGCAGCCGGCGGCCAGAAAATGGAAATACGCATGGCCCGGCTTGGCCGCAAAGCTGATGCCGAACACCGGCCCGGCCTGGATGCGCCGGTACTGCACGCCGCGCAGGCGCATGCTGCGCAGCAGTTCGTTGATCAGCTCGGAGGACAGGGTGAACGCATTGTCGGCTGGCATATTCGGGGTTTCGGTCAAGAACTCAAGGGTTTGAATCATAGATCATCCTGAATGCGGAACCTAGACTGGCCGTCACGTTAATGCCTGAGGATGTCTTGTGATGAATGATTGTGTGTCCCATGCCCCTGTTGATGAACGGGTCGAACCGACCACACCCGCGTGGATGGCGGTGTTTTCCCTGGCGATGGGCGTGTTCGGCCTGCTCACGGCAGAGTACCTGCCGGCCAGCCTGCTGACGCCGATGGCCTTGGACCTGGGTGTGTCGCAAGCGTCGGCCGGGCAGGCTGTCACGGTCACGGCGGTGGTGGCGTTGTTCGCCGGTTTGCTGGTGCCTGGCCTGACGCGCGGCATCGACCGGCGCCTGGTGCTGTTGGGGTTCTCCACGCTGATGATTGCCTCCAACCTGCTGGTGGCGTTCTCGTCCAGCCTCCTGGTGCTGTTGTTGATGCGCATCCTGCTGGGCATTGCTCTCGGCGGTTTCTGGAGCATGGCGGCGGCCGTGGCGATGCGCCTGGTACCGGCGGCGTTGCTGCCCCGTGCGCTGTCGATCATCTTCAGCGGCATTGCGGTGGGTACCGTCGTCGCGGTGCCGTTGGGCAGCTACCTGGGTGACCTGTACGGCTGGCGCAGTGCATTTGTGGCTGCGGCCGCCGTCGGCGTGGTGACCCTGGCGTTCCAGCTGTTCACCCTGCCGCGCCTGGCACCCAGCGGCACCGCACGTCTGCGCACCGTGCTGGATGTACTGCTGCGCCCCGGCATTGCCATCGGTATGTTCGGCTGCGTGTTGGTGCACACCGGGCACTTCGCGCTGTTTACCTACATTCGCCCGTTTCTGGAAAGCACCACCGGGGTCGGCACCCAAGGGCTGGCGTTGATGCTGCTGGGGTTTGGCGCGGCGAATTTTGTCGGCACACTGTTGGCCGGATGGTTGCTGGTGCGCAACCCCCGGGGAACCCTGGTGTTGATGCCGGTCCTGGTGGGCGTCGCTGCGTTGGCCCTGGTGATGCTGCCCGCGTCACTGCCGGGTCAGGCGTTGCTCCTGGCGCTGTGGGGCATGGCCTTCGGCGGTGTGCCGGTGGCGTGGTCCAACTGGGTGGCCCGTGCGGTGCCGGATCAGGCCGAAAGTGCCGGTGGCATGGTGGTCGCTTCGGTGCAATCGGCAATCGCGGCGGGTGCGGCGGGCGGTGGCGCGATGTTCAGTGCCACCGGCATCGACGGGGTGTTTGTGGGTGCGGGTTGCTTGATGCTGTTGGCGGCATTGTTGATCGCCCTGCGAGTGCAGGTGCCCCGGCACGCTGCGGCGGGGAGTGTGACGCACCACCCGTCTTTGGTTTAGTCTGAAACGCTTCGTTGATCGCAAACGCTTCTGGAGTCGTAAGCATGACCGAGTATGTACCCCCGAAAGTCTGGACCTGGGACACCGAAAGCGGCGGCACCTTCGCCAGCATCAACCGGCCCATCGCCGGTGCTACCCACGACAAACAATTGCCCATCGGCAAGCACCCGCTGCAGTTGTATTCCCTGGCCACGCCCAACGGGCAGAAGGTCACGATCCTGCTCGAAGAGCTGCTGGCCCTGGGGCACAGCGGTGCGGAATACGACGCCTGGCTGATCAAGATCGGCGACGGCGACCAGTTCGGCAGCGGCTTTGTCGGGGTCAACCCGAACTCCAAGATCCCGGCCTTGATGGATCACAGCGGCGCCACGCCGATTCGTGTATTCGAGTCTGGCGCGATCCTGCAGTACCTGGCCGAGAAATTCGGCGCGTTCTTCCCCACCGATCCGGCGGCCCGTGCGGAGTGTTTGTCGTGGCTGTTCTGGCAGATGGGCAGCGCGCCTTATTTGGGCGGTGGCTTCGGGCATTTCTATGCGTATGCGCCGAGCAAGATGGAATACCCGATCAACCGCTTCGCCATGGAGGCCAAGCGTCAGTTGGACGTGCTGGATAAACGCCTGGCGGTCAGCGAGTACATTGCCGGAGACGAATACACCATTGCCGACATCGCGATCTGGCCGTGGTATGGCGGGTTGGTCAAAGGCCGTTTGTATGGCGCGGCGCAATTTCTGTCGGTACACGAATACACGCATGTGCAGCGCTGGGCGGACGCGATTGATGCGCGGCCGGCGGTGCAGCGGGGGCGGCGGGTGAACCGGGTGTCGGGCGAGGAACAGTTGCCCGAACGCCATGACGCAAGCGACCTCGACTGATTGAGGTCCCAGTGTGGGAGGGGGCAAGCCCCTCCCACATTTGGATCTCCTTGTCTTTGATTTATTTATAGCGCTGTTCGAACACCGCCACCTGCTCAGGCTTGATCAGTTCAAACGGCACCCACACCTCCGACTCGATCGGCTCGCCCTTGATCATCTTGATCGCCGACTCCACCGCCTTGGTCGCCTGGGCCTTGGGGTCTTGGAACACCGACGCCGCCAGCATCCCGCGCTTGACCGCCGCCAGACCGTCCGGCAAACCGTCGATACCGACAATCGCCACTTCGCCCTTGGCCTTGCCCGATTGCTGCAACGCCATGGCCGCGCCAATCGCCATTTCATCGTTGTTGGCAACAATGGCATCGAACTGGGTGCCCGCCAGCAACCAGTTGCTGGTCAGGTCCATGCCTTTGCTACGTTGCCATTCCGCGCTTTGTTGCTCCACCACCTTGATCCCCGGAAAGTCCTTGAGCACCTGCTTGGCGCCCTCGGTGCGGTCGTGGGTGGCGTTCTGCGCAAGGTCGCCCATGATGATCGCCACATTGCCCTTGCCACCGAGTTTTTCCGCCAGGAAGCGCATCTGCAATTGCCCGGCCTCAATGTCGTTGGAGGCGACCGTAACCACGCCCTTGGGCAGGGTGCGTTCATCCGGGTGGCGGTTGACGTACACCAACGGCGTCTTGGCGGCCACGGCGGCGCGGGTCATGTTGGCGGTGGCGGAGGTGTCCACCGGCAGTACGATAACCGCGTCGACCTTCTGGTTAAGGAAGCCTTCGACCTGGTTGAGCTGGCGCACCACGTCGCCCTGGGCGTCTTCGAACTGGATCTGCACGCCGTGCTGCTTGGCGGCGCTGTCCAGGCCGTTGCGCACGTAGGTCATGAAGTTATCGTCGACCCTGGCAATGCTCACGCCGATTCGGTAATCGGCGAAGGACCATGGGCTGAACAGCAGTAACAGCGTGGCAACGATCAATGAATAGCGATGCATGAGAGTGTTCCTTTTATTGTTATAGGGTGAACGCTTGACGGAAACGCTCCAGGGCCAGCTCGCTGTCGCCGCTGGCCCAGCCTTCCAGGCCAACCACGCCGCTGTAGCCGATGCCATGCAAGGCCCTGGCGATGGCCGGGTAGTGGATTTCGCCGGTGCCGGGCTCTTTGCGTCCGGGCACGTCGGCCACCTGGATCTCACCGATGGCGGGGCCTGCGCGCTGGATCAGTTCGATCAGGTTTCCTTCGCCGATCTGTGCGTGGTACAGGTCCAGGTTCATCTTCACGTGGGGGCTGCCCACGGCTTCGATCAGCGCCAATGTGTCCTCGGCGCGGGCGAACGGAACGCCGGGGTGATCGACTTCGGTGTTGAGGTTTTCCAGCAGGAACACACGGCCCGCGTCTTCACCCAGGCGGGCGATTTTTTCCAGGGTTTTGCAGGCGCTCAGCCACATGCGCCCGGTGGTCTGGCTCACGGGCTGCACCGGCAGGCCGCCTTCACCCAGACCAGTACCGTGCAGGTTGAGGCTGGGGCAATTCAGGCGTTCGGCGATGCCTAAAGATTCCCGGGCGCTGTCGAGCAATTGGCGGATGCCATCGGGATCGGTGAGGGTGCCGCTGATGTAGCCGGTCATCGAGGTGAAATCGGCGCCCGTGGCGACCAGCGCGTCGATGTCCTTGTGGGTCCAATCCCAGATTTCGGCGCTGAAGCCCAGGGCGTGAATGCGTTTGACGCGCTCGACGAAGGGCAGGTCGAGGAACACCATCTCGGCACTGATCGCCAGCTTGAACGGGATCATACGGCCACCGCCTTGCCTTGTTCGAACGAGGTGATGCAGGCGCGCGCAATCGCCAGGGCCGCCCGCGCGTCTTCGCCGCTGGCCAGGGGCTTGGCGCCGGTGCGCAGGCAGTCGACAAAGTGGTTGAGCTCGGCGACGTAGGCGTCGCGCAGCAGGTCGGTGTCCAGGCGCTGGGTGTCGGCCTGGATACCTTGGGCCAGGTAGCGCGTCAGGTCGGATTCCTGTACGCCACCCATGGTCAGCATGCCGGCGCTGCCGAAGACTTCGCCGCGCACATCGTAGCCATACACGGCCTGGAAGTTGGCCTCGGCGGTGGCAATCGCACCGTTATCGAAGCGGATCGTGACCACGGCGGTGTCGAGGAAGCCTTTGCTTTTGAATTGCGGGGCGATCAGCGCGTCGGCCATTACGTGGACTTCTACGGCTTCGGCACCTGGGTTGAGGTAGCGCAGGGTGTCGAAGTCGTGAATCAGGGTTTCGAGGAAGATCACCCATTGCGGCGAGTTGGCCGGGTTGTTCAGCGCCGGGTCGCGGGTCAGCGAGCGCAGCAGCTGTGGGGTGCCGATACGGCCGGCCAGCACGTCAAGGTGCGCGGTGCGAAAGCTCTTGGCGAAGCGCCGGTTGAAGCCGACCTGCAGCGGCACGCGGGCATCGGCGGCGGCAGCGATGGCGCGGTCGGCCTCATCGAGGGTGATGGCCATGGGTTTTTCGCAGAAAATCCCTTTGCCGGCGCGGGCGGCGCTGATCACCAGTTCGGCATGGCTGCGGGCAGGAGCGGCGATCAGTACGCCGTCGATATCCGGGTCGTCGAGCAACTGTTGCGGGTCGGTGTAGACCTTGTCCACGCCCAACTCTGCTGCCAGGCGAGCGGCTTGACCTGGGGTCGGATCGGCGATGGCGGCCAGGCTGGCGCCGGGGATATGCCGCGCAGCAGTCAAGCCGTGGAAGCTGCCCATGCGACCAGCACCGATCAAGCCCAGGCGGATGTTCTGTGTACTCATGTGGTGACCCCTTCTTATTGTTGGCCTCAGGACGGTCCTGATGGGCAAAGGGGTAGGAGCAAAGCCTGTGCCAATTCGTAAGTTGCTGATAGTTATATATTTATAGAAATTCAATAAACAAAATGTGTTCATTTAGATGACATGTCTATACTGACATGTCAAAAATATGAACATGGATAACCGTGATGAGCATGGCCTTCAGCGTACAAGACCTCGACTACCTGACAGCCCTCGGGCCTGCTGCGCTGAACGACGGCCCAATCAATGCCTTGGAGCAAGCGTGGCAGGGTTGCCAGGAACGTTTAGTCGAACGCCCGGCCGATGTGCGACAGGTGATCTGGGATTCATGGCGGCGCAGCGTCGAGGCGGGTATCGATCCTGCCGACAGCCAATACCGTTTCGTCGACCCTCACATCCTGGCTGCCACCCTGGCCAGCCACCGCGTGCTGATCGCGGCCGCAGCCCAAGTCATGCATGGCCTGCTGGCCTACAACCCTCGCGGGCATATCAACCTTACCGATGCCGACGGCACCACCCTGTATTTCTGCGGGCTGGACATCACCCCCGTGGGCAGCCGCCTGTCGGAGTCGGTACAAGGCACCAACTGCACTGGCCTGGCCCTGGCCGAAGACCGCCTGGTGTATGTGCTGGCCGAGGAAAATTTCGCCGTTGGCCTGCGCCAGCGCCGCATGCACTGCGCCGCCGCGCCAATCAAGAATGCCCAGGGCCAGACCTTGGCCATGCTCACCCTCACCGCCGAGCCCGGTTGGTTCCACTTCCACACTTTGGGCACCGTGCAAGCTGCCGCCGAAGCCGTATCACGCCAGATGGCCCTGCAAGCGCTGCTTGAAGAACAGCAAACCGTGCTCGAAGTGCTTAACGAAGGCCTGGTGGTACTGGACGAGCGCGGCTGCATCAAGGCGCTCAACCGCTATGCCCGGCAGCTGTTCCAGGTCGGGCCGGAGTTGGTGGGCAGCCCCTTCCAGCGCCTGGGCCGCAGCGAGTTGAGCGATGCGCTGGGTGAGCCGGTGCGTGACCTCGATTGCACCTTCCACCTGCACGACCGCAGCCAACTCGCCTGCCTGGTCTCAGTGTGCCCGCTGGAACAGGGTGGGGTGATCGTGTCGCTGCGCGAGAACCGGCGCATCCGCGAAATCACCCGGCGCCTTGTCGGCACCCAGGCGCGGTATACCTTCGAGACCCTGCAGGGCACCTCGCGGGCGATCCAGGACGCGCTGCACCTGGCGCGCATCGCCAGTCGCAGTGACGCCACCACTCTGATCCTGGGTGAAAGTGGCACCGGCAAGGAGTTGTTCGCCCAGGCGATCCATAACGCCAGCGAGCGCTGCAACGGCCCGTTCGTGGCGGTCAACTGCGGCGCGATTCCACGGGACCTGGTGCAGAGTGAACTGTTCGGCCATGTCGAAGGCGCGTTCACCGGCTCGGCGCGGGGCGGCTCGGCGGGCAAGTTCGAACTGGCGGATGGCGGCACCATTTTCCTGGATGAGATCGGTGACATGTCCTTCGACGCCCAGGTCAGCCTGCTGCGGGTGTTGCAGGAGGGTGAAGTTGCGCGGGTCGGCGCAAAAAGCGCACGCCAGGTGGACGTACGCATCATCGCCGCCACCCACCGCAACCTCAGCCAGGCCGTGGCCGAAGGCGCGTTCCGCGAAGACCTCTACTACCGCCTCAACGTGCTGAACCTGACCGTGCCGCCGTTGCGCATGCGCCGTGAAGACATCCCGCTGCTGGCGCGGCACTTCCTCACGCGTTGCGCGCGCTCGTTGCGAAAATCGGTGCAGGGTTTTTCGCCGGAGGCCTTGGCCTTGCTCTCGGCCCACGGCTGGCCGGGCAATGTGCGGGAGCTGGAAAACGCCATCGAACGGGCGACCAACCTGGCGACGGGCGAACTCATCCAATCGGCCGACTTACCCCTGGAAACCAGGCCGCGAGCCACGCTGCGCCATTCCGAGCCCCAGCCCGCCCAAGATCTGAGCAGCCACGAAATGCACGCCATCATCGCCGCGCTCAAAAGCACCCGCGGCAACATCCGCCTGGCCGCCCAACAACTGAACGTATCGCGGGGTGGGCTTTACAACAAAATGAGCCGATTCGGGCTGAATGCCGGGGATTTTCGCGGCGCGTAAATTCAAAATATGGCCACAGAAGCCCCTCACCACAGAAACCAGGTCACCACAACAGCGCATGACGTCGCTTCAGTCACACATATTTTCGGACGTCACAATCTGCGGCGCGATATGCACCCGATGCCGCATCGCATCAAACCCTTTGGCACTCTGCAACTCCACCAACAGCCCCACCAGCGCCACCGCCGTCTGCCGTGGCTGTGAGTCCATCACCACATCAATCAAGCCCTGGCTCAACGCCTGGCGAGACAGCTCGGTGGACTCCTGCAGGATGCAACACAGCGCCGGGCGCTTGGGCAGCTGCGCCAGGGCGCTGATGATGCCGTCACCGCCGCCGCCCACCACGCACAGGCCGCGCAGGTCGCTGTGGCGGGTGAGCAGGTCGAGGGTGGCTTCTTCGGTGATGTCGCAGTTGTCCAGGTTGATCAGCGGCTCCAGCGGCTTGAGCCCCGGCGCGTGTTCGGCCAAATAGCTGTGCAGGCCTTCGACCCGTGCCTGATGCCCCAGGAACCGGTGGCCGCCCAATAGAATCCCGACGCTGCCTTTGCGCGCGCCACAGGTGCGGGCGAGCAGCCAGCCCATGGTGCGCCCGACCACATGGTTGTCCTGGCCGACATACGGTTCCAGGGCCTGTTCATGGATATCCGAGAGCAGGGCGACCACCGGCACGCCGGCCTCGCGGATCTGCGCCAGGCAGGCATTGATCAGCGGGTGGGCAAAGCTGACCACCGCCAGGGCATCACACTGCACGGCCAGTTGCTCGATCTGCGCGACGATGGCGCTGGGCGTGCGGTCATTGATGTATTCGAACTGACAGGTCAGGTTGGCCGTGGCGTGATGCTGCGCGGCGTCGCTGATCGACTGCGCCAGGTGCGCATAGAACGCCTGGGCGGTGCCCAGCAGCAGAATGCCGAAGCGATAGGTGGGCCGGCGTTCGCGGATGCGTTGGCCAATCAGCCGCGCCGCAAAATAGCCCACGGCTTCGGCGGCCTGGAATACTTGCTCGGCCGTTTCCGGATTCACCGGAGCACGCGCATTCAGCACCCGATCAACAGTGGCCACACTCAGGCCCGCATGGGCGGCGACGGTGGCAATGGTTGGGCGTTTATTGTTGTTCATGACAGCCCTCTTGAACGTCTTGATAGAAAACTATCAAGCCCCGCTGGGCCTGGATGATAGCTTGATAGGGAATGGATTCAAGGCCTTGAGGGTGATTTAGCCGCACTCTATCGTTGGTTTCGCAAAGCACCAGAAACCACCCGCTTGCGGAGAACAATAACAATGCCTGAACACACCGCTCACACCGCCCGGCGCGACTACAGCCTGACCGGCCCGGAAGCCGCCCGCGCTGCCGAAAAAGGCCTGGTCTCGGCCAGTTGGTACCAATCGCCGATTTCCCGTAAACGCATGAAAGAACTGATGCAGCGCCGCGACGGCCCGGCCTTGCGCGACACCGCCATCTGGGTGAGCGCGCTGTTCGCCACCGGTTTCGGCGGCTACTGGTTCTGGGGCTCCTGGGCCTGCGTGCCGTTCTTCCTCGCCTATGGCGTGCTCTACGGCACGGCGTCCAACCCGCGCTGGCACGAAACCGGCCACGGCACCGCGTTCAAGACCCGTTGGATGAACGACGTGCTGTACCAGGTCGCCAGCTTCATGTGCATCTTCGAGCCCCATGTCTGGCGCTGGAGCCATGCCCGGCACCACACCGATACCATCGTGGTTGGCCGCGACCCGGAAATCGTCGAACCGCGTCCGCCGAGCTTCTTGATGATGTTCCTGAGCCTGTTCAACCTGCCTTTGGCGTGGAAAACCTTCAGCGGCGTGGCGCGTCATGCGGTGGGCCAGATGAGTGCCCAGGAAGCGGACTTTATCCCCGAATCCGAGTGGCCCAAGGTGTTCCGCGCCGCGCGGATCTGGGTTGGCATTTATGCGCTGGTCATCGGCACTGCGCTGTACCTGCACAGCTGGTTGCCGCTGATGCTGGTGGGGTTGCCGAGCATCTACGGCGCCTGGCTCGGCTACCTGTTCGGCCTTACCCAGCATGTGGGCCTGGCCGAAGACGTACTCGACCACCGCAGCAACTGCCGCACCATCTACATGAACCGCGTGCTGCGCTTTATCTACATGGACATGAACTACCACCTCGAACACCACATGTACCCGATGGTGCCGTACCACGCCCTCGCGCAGTTGCACGAAGAGATCCGCAACGACTGCCCGCCGCCGTATGCGAATATTTTCGAGGCCTACCGGGAAATCCTGCCGACCGTCTGGAAGCAGCGCAGCGATCCGACGTATTTCATCCAGCGGCCGATTCGCCCGAGCGCGGAGCCGGCTGCCAATGCCCCGATGAGTGCCGAAGCCGCAGTCAGCTGAACCCCATCTATAACAAGGGAAACCGCCATGAACGATCAATGGATCGACGTCTGCGCCGTGGGCGAGATAGACGAAGAAGACGTGCTGCGCTTCGACCACGGGCCCCACACCTATGCGGTGTATCGCTCGGCCGAGAATGAGTTTTTCGCCACCGCCGGCCTGTGCACCCACGAGAAAATCCACCTCGCCGAAGGCCTGGTGATGGACCACGTCATCGAGTGCCCCAAGCACAACGGGCGGTTTGATTACCGCACCGGCAAGGCCATGGGCGCGCCGGTGTGCGTCAACCTCAAGACCTACCCGGTGCGGGTCGAAGCGGGGCGGGTACTGCTCGCTGTCACGGTGTGATGATGAACGCACCCCTGATCATCGTCGGTGCCGGCCATGCCGGTGGCCGTGCGGCGCTGACCCTGCGCGAAGAAGGTTATACCGGGCGCCTGGTCCTGATCGGCGATGAGCCGCACCTGCCCTACGAGCGACCGCCGCTGTCCAAAGGCCTCTTGCAGGGCACGGCGGACCTGGCGGCGTGCAGCCTGTGCGACAGCTCGCGCCTGGCCGAACTGGGCATCGAGCATATCGCCGCCAACCCGGTGACGCAGTTGGAACCGCAGCACCATCGCCTGCAACTCGCCGACGGCCAATGGCTGGCCTATGCCGGTTTGCTGCTGGCCACCGGCGGGCGAGCGCGACGTTTGCCCCAGGCGCAGGCCAATGTGCTTTACCTGCGCACCCACGACGAGGCCCTGGCCCTGCGCAGTGCCTTGCGTCCGGGTACACGGCTGGTGATTGTCGGCGGCGGGTTCATCGGCCTGGAGGTGGCCGCCACTGCCCGGGGCCTGGGGTGTGAGGTCACGGTGCTGGAAGCCGGGCCGCGCCTGGCGGGGCGGGTGCTGCCGCCGGTAATCAGCCAGGCGCTGCTGGATCTGCACCGCCAGCAAGGCGTGGATGTGCGCTTGAATGTGGCGCTGGAATCCATCCATGACGACGCCGTGCAACTGGTCGACGGGCAGTTGCTGCCCTGCGATCTGGTGGTGGTCGGCATCGGCATGCAACCCAATCTGGAACTGGCCGCCAATGCGGGGCTGGAGGTAGGGCAGGGCATCCGCGTCGATGCACACCTGCGCACCAGCGCGCCGGACATCTATGCGGCCGGCGATGTCTGTGAGTTTCGCCTCGATGGCCTGTACCAACGCCAGGAAACCTGGCGCAACGCCGAGGCCCAGGGGCGGCATGCGGCGCTGAATATGCTGGGGCGTGAAGTGCCTTTCGAAGCGATTCCCGGTTTCTGGTCTGATCAATACGACTGGGGCTTACAGACAGTGGGCGCGATGACCCCGCACCTGATCAGTCGTGCCTTGCCGGCCGGCGGCCTGCTGCTGTTCTACCTCAATGCCGACGGGCATTTGCAAGGCGCCTGCGGCTGGGCGCCCGGCAACAGCGTGGCCAAGGACATCAAGCTGTGCGAACGCCTGATCACGGCGCGCGCGGTGCTCAACCCATCCAGCCTGGCAGACCCCGAGCTGTCCCTCAAACACTTGCTGCGGAGCTGATATGCGCCAATTCCTGGTATTCCAATCCCTGTGGGCCATGCAGACCGAGCCCGGCCCGCTCGAAGCGCAGCTGGATCGAATCGCCGCAGCCGGCTTCGACGGCATCACCGACCATTACTGGAAACCCGCTGATGTGACACGCCTGCACGCCGCCGCGACGGCGCGGGGCTTGCAGATCGAAGGCCAGCTGTTTCCGCAATCGGTGGATGACCTCGCCGCCGCGCTGGATGTAATCAGCCGCTACGGCTGCCACCACCTCACCCTGCAAGCCGACGTGCGCCCGCGCACCCAGGCCGACGCGGCGCGGCTGGTCGAAGGTTGGCAGCGCCTGGCCGAGCAGGTGGATTTTCCGGTGCTGCTGGAAACCCACCGGTATCGCCTGACCAACGACCTGCTGTTCACCCTCGACCTGCTGGCGCAAATGCCCGACTTGAAGTTGCTGGCCGACCTGTCCCACTACGTGGTGGGGCGCGAGTTGCCCGAGCCGGGCGCGGTGGAAGACGATGAACAGATCCGCACGATCCTGCGCCACAGCTGGGGGTTTCATGGCCGCGTGGCCAGCAGCGAGCAGGTGCAGGTCTCAATGGCGTTCGCCCAGCATCAGGCCTGGGTCGAGCGGTTTATTGGCTGGTGGCGCTACGGCATCGAAGACTGGCTGGCGCGCCCCGACACAGGGCAGAGCCTGTCGTTCACCTGCGAACTGGGCCCGCCGCCGTATGCGATCACCGGTGCCGATGGGCGTGAAATCAGCGATCGCTGGGCTGAGGCGTTGAAGATGCAGGGGCTGATTCGCCAGGTTTGGAGCGACTGCCAAACCCTGGTCTGAAGGCGGCCTTACGAGAGTGGGCATATTCTGTATGGTGACCTGGCTTTTGTGGTGAGCAGGCTTCTGTGGTGAGCGGGCTTGCCCCGCGCTGGGCTGCGAAGCAGCCCCATTAAGAACGCCGCGTTTTTTCAGGTAAATCCCAGTGTCAGGTTTTGGGGCCGCTTCGCAGCCCAGCGCGGGGCAAGCCCGCTCACCACAGAAGCCATGCCACCACAGAGGCCCGCTCACCCCAAAACAGCACGCGGCCTTACCCGGCCAACATCCCGGTGCTCACCGCCACAATCAGGAACACCCCCAACAACGCCCGGTAGATCACGAACGGCCAGGTGGAGAACCGCTCCAGAAACTTCATCAGGCCCCAGATCGCAAAAAACGCCGAGACGCTGGCCACCACCAGGCCAAACAACAGGTGCGGCCAGGCATGGGCTGGCAGGTCGGCGTGCAGCAACACCCACAGTTCTTTCAAACCGGCGAGGGCGATAGCAGGCAGGCCCAGCAGGAAAGAAAACCGTGCGGCTTCTTCACGCTTGAAGTTGAGGAACAACGCGGCGGTAAGCGTCGAACCCGAACGCGACACCCCTGGAATCAACGCGCCAATCTGCGCCACACCCACGATCAGCGCATCGCGCAGGCGCATCTGGCTCACGTCGCGGGTGTGCCGTGCACGCAGCTCGGCTGCCGCGAGCAACACCGCCATCACCAGGCAGGAAATACCAATCACCATCAAACCACGCATTGGCGAGTTGCAGCTGTTGAGGGTCGACGACAGTGCCAGGCCAGCGATACAGATCGGAATCGTCGCCAGCACAATCGCTACCGCGAGCTTGAACCACCGGTCGTTGTAGTCGCCACGGCGCACTGCACCAATGCTGCCTGTCGTCACCTGCTGCACATCGCGCCAGAAATAACTGACCACCGCCGCCAGGGCCGCCAACTGCATGGCCGCCGAAAACGCCGAACCGGGATCCTGCCAGCCGAGCAGGGCGGGCACCACGCGCATGTGAGCGGTGGACGACACCGGCAACAATTCGGTAATGCCCTGGATGACACCGAGGATGAAGATCTGCAGGTAATCCAGGGACGCAAAGCCCACATCCAGGCCGGCGGAACAGACGTTCGTCAAAATACGTGTCCTTGAGAAAAGGGAGATATCGGCGAAGTTTATTCGAAATGTTTCAGCGCTTCGGCAGGGCCGACGGCTATTTGCAATCGGTTCAGCAATTAGAAAGGTTCGCGACGCTATTGGACTGTTCCGAGGTTTTGTGAACAATGGCGCCCTGCGTTTTTTGACCGAGAGCCCCATGCCCGAAACCACCGTGGAACTGATCCAGACCGGCCCTGAAGAAGCCGAGTTGATCCGCAACCTCTACCAGTATTACGCCTATGAGTCGTCGGACTGGGAGCAGGAAGATGTCGAGGCCGACGGCCGCTTCTACATCCATGACGAGCACCTGAACCGCTACTGGCAAGACCCGCGCTGGAGCGCCAACCTGCTGCTGGTCGATGGCTATATCGCCGGGTTCCTGTTGATCGAGGACAGTGAGGTATCAGGCATCGACGCCCTGGAACTGGCCGACCTGTTCATCCTCAAGCGCTACCGCCGCAAAGGCATCGGCCGCGCCATTGCCACCCAGGTGCTGTCCAGCGGCGAGGCCAATTGGCTGGTGCGCTTTTATGACCAGGATGAAGTGTCCCAGGCATTCTGGCGCACGGTGCTGGACAACCTGCCGCGCCCGGTGCAGACACTCGAACTGGACGACGAGCCGCAGTTGGTGAGCTACTTGATCACGCGAGCGGCGCTGCATTAAACGCCTGCTGCATCGCCTGGGGTGGCTGCCCGAACGCCCGTAGAAACGCTTGGCGCATACGCTCGCGATCACCGAAGCCGGTTTCGCGGGCCACCACTTCCACCGGGTGACGGCTGGTTTCCATCATTGCCCGCGCAGCTTCCACGCGCAGGGCTTCGATGGCCTTGGCCGGGGTTTGCCCGGTTTCTTCGCGGAACACCCGGCTGAACTGGCGCGGGCTCAAACGGGCGACGTCGGCCAGGGCTTCGACGGACAGGTCATGGGTGAGGTTCTCGCGGGCGTAGGCCAGGGCCAGTTGCACGCGGTCGGACTTGGGGTCCAGCTCCAGCAGGGCCGACAATTGCGACTGCTCGCTGCCCCGGCGCTGGGCGATCACCAGTTTGCGTGCAATGCGCCGGGCAAGGTCGCTGCCCAAATCGTTCTCCACCATCGCCAGCGCCATGTCCACACCGGCGCTCATGCCGGCGCCGGTCCATACCTGGCCGTCCACCACAAACAGTTTGTCTTCTTCCAGTTGGATAGCCGGGTAGCGCTTGCGAAACGCCGGGGCGTGAATCCAGTGGGTGGTGGTGCGCTTGCCTTCCAGCAATCCGGCGTCGGCCAGCACAAAGATGCCCATGCACAACGAGGCCACGCGGCGTGATTGCGCCGAGGCCGCCTTGACTAAGTCCAGCAGGTTGGCCTCCGGCAGGCGGAATTCCAAATAACCGCTGACGATCAGCGTGTCATAGCCCTCGGGCCGAATCGGCGAGGTGTTCACCGAAAAACCCTGGGAGGTCATCACCGCGCCGCCGCTTTCAGAGACCAGGTGAAACTCATAGGCCGGCTCCCCGCGCAGCAGGTTCGCGCACTCGAACACCGAGCCCAGGCTGAGGCTCAGGGATTGAAAGTTCGGGTAAACCATCAGCGCAACGCTGTGCATCGTCATTCTCCAAGGGGCGCGGGAGGGTGGATTGTCGGCGCGTGCCGGGCAAACGGCAACCCGCGTCGGCTCATGTCCGGAATCCTTGCGTATCTGACATTGTGAGGGTGCGGCGTGGCCCCTAACATTCCCTCAACGAACTAGACGACTGGTCTAATCGGACGGGATCAAGCATGAACAGCGAAACCAAAAATGCACGACAGACCATTCTGGACACGGCGCAAGTGATTGTAGGCCGCAAGGGATTTTCTGCGGTGGGCCTGAATGAAATCCTTCAAGCCGCCGACGTGCCCAAGGGGTCGTTCTATCACTACTTCACCTCCAAGGATGGCTTCGGTGTGGTGTTGCTCGACACCTACTTCGACCACTACGTACACGGCATGCAGCAACTGTTCGACCAACCCGGTTTAACCCAGCACGCCAAGTTGATGCGCTATTGGGACGCCTGGATCGACAATCAGACCGGCTGCACCGAGGCGGGCAAATGCCTTGCCGTCAAACTGGGTGCCGAGGTGTCTGACCTTTCAGAGCCGATGCGTCTGGCCCTGCAACGCGGCACTTCGCGCACCATTGCATTACTCGCCGTGGCGCTGCAGCGCGGCATTGAAGACGGCTCATTGCGGCTTCAGCACCGCCCGCAGGACTTGGCCCAGCAGCTGTACGCGCTGTGGCTGGGGAGCAGCGTCATGAGCAAGATCACCCTGACATCCGCGCCGTTTGATGAGGCGTTGTTGCTGACCCGACAGCTGTTGGGTTGCCCTGAACACACTGATATTCACTGATCGAGGCACTGGAAAATGAAAAAAGTATTAATGGTACTGACCTCTCACGACCAGCTTGGCGATACCGGGCGCAAGACCGGCTTCTGGCTCGAAGAGTTTGCCGCGCCGTATTACGCATTCAAGGACGCCGGCGCCGACGTGGTGCTGGCCTCCCCAGCCGGTGGCCAGCCGCCGTTGGACCCGGTCAGCGACGAGCCGGATGCGCAAACCGAGCAGACCCGCCGCTTCGCCGCCGACCTGGTCGCGCAGCAGGCATTGGCCAACACCGTCAAGCTGGACACAGTCAACGTGGATGCCTTTGACACGGTGTTCTACCCAGGCGGTCACGGCCCGTTGTGGGACCTGGCGGAGTCGCCGGTGTCCATCGCACTGATCGAAGCGTTTGAGCGTGCCGGCAAGCCCATCGGTTTTGTCTGCCACGCGCCGGGCGCGCTGCGTCACGTCAAGGCGGTCAATGGTGAGCCGTTGATCAAGGGTCGTCGCGTGACTGGCTTCTCCAACTCTGAAGAAGAAGCCGTAGGCCTGACCCGCGTGGTGCCGTTCCTGATTGAAGATGAATTCAAGAAGCTGGGCGGCAAGTACGACAAGGGCGCCGACTGGGCATCCTTCGTGCTCGTCGATGGCCTGCTGGTCACCGGGCAGAACCCCGGCAGCTCCAGCGATGTGGCCAAGGCCCTGCTGAAACTCACCGCTTAACTTAATCAACCACTCGATTCGTTGGCGACTCAATAGAGTCGCCAATGCTTTCGTGCGCCCCGAATTTGGAAAAAACCATGACTGACACCGTTTTAAGTACCCCGGTAAAACTGGGCCATCACACGCTGACCAATCGCGTCGTGCTGCCCCCGCTGACCCGCCAGCGCAGCGCCCAGCCCGGCGATATCGCCACCGACCTGATGGCCGAGTATTACCGCCAGCGTGCCAGCGCCGGGTTCATGGTCAGCGAAGGCACGCAGATCGAACCCCGTGGCCAGGGTTATGCGTGGACACCGGGCATCTACACCCCGGCGCAGATCGACGGCTGGCGCAAAGTCACCGACGCGGTGCATGCCGACGGCGGGGTGATCTTCGCCCAACTGTGGCATGTGGGGCGCGTCTCCCATAACGCCTTGCAGCCAGGCGGTGCAGCACCGGTGGCGCCTTCTGCGCTGGCGGCCTTGCAAGCCAAAGCCTTCATCGCCACCGGCCCTGGCGCCGGCGAACTGGTGCAACCCCCGGTGCCGCGCGCGTTGAGCACCGCTGAGGTCAAGCAACTGGTGGGGCATTACGCCCAGGCGGCGCGCAACGCCGTGGATGCCGGGTTCGACGGGGTGGAAATCCATTCGGCCAATGGTTACCTGGTCAATCAGTTCATCTCGGCCCATTCCAACACCCGCGATGATGAATACGGCGGCTCGCTGCAAAACCGCCTGCGTTTTCTGCGTGAGATCGTCGAAGCAGTCAGCGCCGTCGTCGGTCCGGAACGCCTTGGCGTGCGGTTCTCGCCGTTGTTCAGCGGCACTGACGAAGACCGTGTGTACATCGGCCTGGTGGAAGAAGACCCGCACCACACCTATATCGAAGCGATCAAGGTGTTGGAGGCGTCGGGCATTGCCTATGTGTCCATCGCCGAGGCCGACTGGGACAACGCGCCGATCCTGCCTGACAGCTTCCGTGAAGCCGTGCGCAGCACCTTCAGCGGTCGCATCATCTATGCCGGTCGCTACACCGCTGAACGCGGCGCGAAACTGGTCGAAGCCGGGCTGGCGGATTTGATCGCATTCGGGCGGCCGTTCATTGCCAACCCGGACCTGCCGCAGCGGATTTTTAATGGCTGGCCATTGAATCCGCTGCGCGAGGCAGGGATGTATGGTGGCGGTGAGGAGGGGTATATCGACTATCCCACGTACCTCGGGTAGTCATGCAATCAATGTGGGAGGGGCTTGCCCCCTCCCACATTTGATGTCTAGTGCCTGCTGGTTACGCGACCCGCAACACAATCTTCCCAATATGATCCCCACCTTCCATCCGTGCATGGGCCTTGGCGGCGTCGGTGTAGTCAAACACCTGGTCGATGATCGGCAAGCAGCGCCCGGCCTCCAGCACCGGCCAGATGTACTCGCGCAGCTGTTCGGCAATCGCGGCTTTTTCGTCCTTGGTGCGTGCGCGCAGCAGCGAGCCGGTGATCACCGCGCGTTTGCCGAGGATGGTCAGCAGGTCGACGTCATTGGCCTTGGCGCCGCCGAGAAAGCCCAGCATCACCAGGTGCCCGTCCATGGCCAGGGCCTTGAGGTTGTTGTTGAGGTACGAGCCACCCATGATGTCGAGGATCACGTCCACGCCCTGGCCGTCGGTCTGTTGGGCGATGACCTCGGCAAATGCCTGCTCGCGGTAATTGATCGGCTCGGCGCCCAGCTTCCTGATGGCCGCGCACTTGTCGGCGCTGCCGGCGGTGGCGAAGGCCTGGATGCCGAACTCTCGGCACAACATCAGTGCGGTGGTGCCGATGCCGCTGGTGCCGCCATGGATCAGCACCCGTTGGCCGGTATGCGCATCGCCGAGGCCGAACAGGTTGGCCCACACGGTGAAGAAGGTCTCCGGCACGGCGGCGGCTTGAATCCAGTCCATGCCTTCGGGGATCGGTAAGGCCTGGCCGGCGGGCACCGTGCAAAACTGCGCGTAACCGCCGCCATTGGTCAGGGCGCATACCTTGTCGCCGAGGCCGAACTCGGTCACGCCGTCGCCCAGCGCCACCACTTCACCGGCCACTTCCAGACCAGGAATCGGGCTCATGCCGGGTTTCATCGGGTACTTGCCTGCGCGTTGCAGGGCGTCGGGGCGATTGACCCCGGCGGCGTGCACGCGGATCAGGATCTCGCCGGGACCGGCCACAGGTGTTGGCGCCTGGCGCGGTTGCAGCACCTCCGGGCCACCGGGGCTGGTGATTTCGATCAGGGTCATGTCGTTAGGGAGTGTCATTTGAAATTACCTGCAGCGATGAGCGTATGGAGTGGGACCGCATCGGGCGGCCGGCGGTTCAGCCAAAGCATGCCCAGTTCCAGTGCCAGGGCGACCACTATCGCCCCGGCGGCGATCATGAACAACAGCACAGGCTTGCAATCTTGCGCGCTGCTCAGTGGACACAATCCACCGTTCAACCAACAGGGAGCACCTATGAGCGAATCAAGACATCAGGATCTGGGGCTGTTGTTTCTACGGGCGAGCGGGGCGCTGTTCCTGCTATGGGTGCATGGTGTGCCCAAGGTGCTCAACTACAACGAACAACTGCAACTGATCGAAGACCCGTTTCACCTCGGCGCCCACGTCACGCTGCTGCTGGCGATCTTTGCCGAAGTGCTGTGCCCGGTGCTGATCGTTGCCGGCGTGTGGGTGCGCCTGGCGTGCCTGCCGATCCTGGCGGTGCTATTGATCGCCATGGTGGTGGTGCATCCGCAGTGGACGGTGTTTGAAGGGCAGTTCGGCTGGCTGCTGTTGATCATCTTCACCAGCGTGCTGATTGCCGGGCCGGGGCGCTTTGTGCTCGGCCAGCGTTTTGCCTGAATAAAAAAAGGCCGGGTAAACCCGGCCGAATAAGGAGAGCGGTTTCAGCGATTGAGGAACGCCAGCAAGTCTTCGTTCAATGCCTGGGCGTGGGTCACGGCAAACCCGTGGGGCGCGTCCTTGTAGACCTTCAACTCGGCGCCCTTGATCATCTCGGCGGCCACTTTACCGGTGGTTTCGAACGGCACGATCTGGTCACCATCACCGTGGATCACCAGGGTCGGCACGTCGATCTTGGCCATGTCCGGACGGAAGTCGGTTTCGGAGAAGGCGGTGACGCAATCCACGGTCGACTTGAGGGACGCCAGCATGGCGATTTGCAGGGTCTGCCTCAGGGTGCCTTCGGAGACCGTCTGCCCCTTGTTGAGACCGAAGAACGGCGTGTTGAAGTCCGCGATGAACTGCGCACGGTCCTTGAGCAGGCCGGCCTTGATGCCGGTGAACACGTCCAGCGGTACACCCTGCGCGTAATCCGGCTGCTGGCCGAAGATAGGCGTGACTGCACCCAACAGCACCAGCCCGGCCACCCGGGCGCTGCCGTGACGGGCGATGTAGCGCGCCACGTCGCCGCCGCCCATGGAGAAGCCCACCAGGGTCACGTCCTTGAGGTCCAGGTGTTCGATCAGTTGCGCGATATCGTCGGCGAAGGTGTTGTAGTCGTTGCCGGTCCACGGCTGGTCCGAGCGGCCAAAGCCACGGCGGTCGAACGCGATGGTGCGGTAGCCACGGCTGCTGAGGTATTCCATCTGGTATTCCCACATGTCGGCATCCAGCGGCCAGCCGTGGCTGAACAGCACGGGTTTACCGCTGCCCCAGTCCTTGAAATAGATCTGGGTACCGTCTTTGGCAACGAATGTGCTCATGGAAAACTCCTGGTTGAGGGGGGCGATAAGACGCTGGCGCACTATTGCCGTAAACCTGACGAAGGGCTTGTACGGGTGTGCTCGGTTGAACGGTTCAGCGTCTATGCTGGTCCACTGACCTCCACAGTCTGATCACGCAGGTGAACGAAATGGCCAAGACCTACAGCTACGCCGCCCGGGACTCCAAGGATTCGCTCAAGCCCTTCACCTTCGAGCGCCGTGCGCCAGGGGCGGACGATGTACAGATCGACATCCTCTATTGCGGCGTGTGCCACTCCGACCTGCACACCGCGCGCAACGAGTGGAACAACACCCTGTACCCCTCGGTACCCGGCCATGAAATCGTCGGCCGCGTAACGGCGGTGGGCGCCAACGTGAAAAAATTCAAGGTGGGCGACCTGGCCGGTGTCGGCTGCATGGTCGACAGCTGCCAGCACTGTCCATCCTGTGCCGAAGGCGAGGAGCAGTACTGCGAGAACGGCTTTACCGGCACCTACAACGGCCCGGTATTCGGCGGTGAAAACACCTTCGGCGGTTACTCCGACAGCATCGTGGTCAAGGAAAAGTTCGTGCTGCGCATCTCCCACGACGATTCCAACCTGGCTGCGGTGGCGCCGTTGCTGTGCGCGGGCATCACCACCTATTCGCCGCTGCATCACTGGAAGGTCGGCCCCGGCAAGAAGGTCGGCGTGGTCGGCCTCGGTGGCCTGGGCCACATGGCGGTGAAGATCGCCCATGCCATGGGCGCGCACGTCACGCTGTTCACCACTTCCCCCAACAAACGCGAAGACGGCCTGCGCCTGGGCGCGGACCAGGTGGTGGTGTCGAAGAACCCGGATGAAATGGCCAAGGTCGCCAACAGCCTGGACTTCATCCTCAACACCGTCGCCGCACCGCACAACCTCGACGTGTTTCTCAACCTGCTCAAGCGCGACGGCACCATGACGTTGGTCGGCGCCCCGGACAGCCCGCACCCGTCGCCAGCGGTATTCGGCCTGATCTTCAAGCGTCGCAGCCTGGCCGGCTCGTTGATCGGGGGCATCCAGGAGACCCAGGACATGCTGGACTTCTGCGCCAAACACGGGATTGTTTCGGATGTGGAGATGATCGATATCCAGGGTATCAACGAGGCGTATGAGCGGATGCTCAAGGGCGATGTGAAGTACCGGTTCGTGATCGATATGGAGAGTTTGAAGAAGGAAAGCCACGCGGCCTGAGCCTCGCTCTCCAATCTACCGAATAACCCTTTTGGGAGGGGGCTTGCCCCCCAGGCTCACGGCCGTTGCGGCTTGACCGATGTACCAAAGGTATTGCCCATGCGCACGCTGGTTGCCGCCGGGGTGAATAAGCCCACGGCGTTTGGCGGGCGTTTTTCCACGGACAGGTTTTGCGCCTCACGGTTTTTTTTCGCCGCCTTGGCTGCATTCGTGTCATTGCCCATGTGTTGGCCCAGGCAGCCATAGTCGGGCGCCTTGTAGCCATCCACCGTGACTTCGGTGCAACCGCCGGGCGCGTTGTCGGCGTGGGCGAGCAAGGGCAGGGCGGCGCACAGCAACAGGCTGGCGAGCGTCGGGAGCAGCTTCATCATGGCCTCCTGGCAGGCCCGAGGGAGTGGGCCGGTAAGGCTTTGGAGTCTAGTGCAGCCGGCTTCTCGTCACCGTGATGTTTTTTTTGCTATCACCGTAACATCAGGTTCATAAACGGGCCTCAGGATGACGGTTTTCTAGGGCGCGTCGGCCGTGCAGCGATGCAACGCAGGGGGTGAACAGGGGGCCTGGAGGCGCGCCGTATGCGCCCTGGTCTTGCTGTTGCTGCTGGCCGGCGGCAGCGCTGCGCGGGCGCAGTCACCGCCGTTGTTACTGAACCTGCCCGCGCAAGACCTTGAACATGCCTTGCAAGCCTACAGCCGCGCCACCGGGATGGCGGTGCTGGTGGACCGCGAATTGACGCGGGGCCGTCGCTCCTTTGGAGTGCGCGGTCGTTTCACGGCGCAGGAGGCTCTGGCGATGTTGCTGACGGGGAGCGGCCTGATGGCACGTTATGCACGCAGCGATGCGTTTACCTTGCAGTTGCCCGAGGTCAGCCAACCGCCCCCGGCTCGTGGTGCGGCGGCCCGCAGCGCTGCGCGGATCAATAACAGCTACGCGACGGCCTTGCAGCAGGCCATCGAGACCAGCCTGTGCCGTTCGCCCTTGACCCGGCCCGGCAGTTTTCGTGCGCTGGTGCAGGTGTGGGTCAACCGCGACGGCAGGATCGAACACAGCCGGCTGGTCAGCTCCACCGGCGATGAACAACGCGATGAAGCACTGGTTCGCGGCCTCGGCGCTGCGCGGGTGGAACGCCCGGCGCCGAGTTCACTGCGCCAACCACTGACTTTGCTCTTGATGCCCGACACCACAGGAACACGCATGGAATGCACAGCCGTAAAAGGAGCCTCGGGCGGATGAAAAATACCGGGCACAGTACGATGGTCAGCTTGTTCCTGGCATCCTACGAAGACTTCAAGGTGCGCTTGCGCAAGCGCTTGGGCTCGGAAGACCTGGCCAACGACGTCCTGCACGAAACCTACCTGCGGGTCGACCGCATGGAAGTGCCGCCGAACCTGGCGCAACCCAATGCCTACCTGTACCGCATGGCCCTGAACATCGCCGCCGACCGCCGCCAAGCCGACGCCCGCTTGCTCACCGGCAGCGAGGTGGAAGAATTGCTGCAAAGCGCCGACGAAGCCCAGGACCCGTCGCGGGTGGTGGGTGGCCAGCGAGAAATCCAGTCCCTGGTCAAAGCCCTGTATGAACTGCCCGCGCGTCGCCGCAAGATCCTGATCGCCGCCCGCCTGGAAGAAGCGCCGCACCTGGAAATCTCCCAGCGCTTCGGCATCTCCACGCGCATGGTGGAGAAAGAAATCAAGGCCGCCCTGGGGCATTGCGCCAAGCGTCTGGAAAGAAAAGTGATCCAGCGGTTCGGTCCCGGCGCCGGAAAACCGTCTTAGTGTTGAGTCCCTGATAAAACCGTGAGTATGTGCGCGCTTGAACATTTTTAGCCTCTCCCTCGCCCGGCCGTCCGCCGCCAGCCCCTTGCACGATGAAGCTCGCGACTGGCTGCTCCTGCTGACCTCGGGCCGCGCCACCGTGGCCGATGCCAAGGCCCTCAAAGCCTGGTGCGACCAGAGCACTGAGCATGCCCAGGCGTTTGAACAGGCCAAAGGGTTGTGGCAGCAATTGGCACCTGCGCTGGAGCAAACGTCTGCGCCGCGTCAGTTCGGGCGTCGCGCATTCCTCGGTGCTGCGATTGCCGCGTCGGCGGCGGTGGTGATGGTGCGCGTCGGTGTGCCAGGCGGTTTTTCCGGGCTCACGGCGGACTATCGCACCGAGGTCGGCGAGCAGCGCCAAGTGTTGTTGACTGACGGCGTGAGCCTGGAACTCAACACGCAGACACGCATCAGCCGGGTGGGGCAGGGGATTGAACTGCTCGAAGGCGAGGTCGAGGTCGTCGCCCATATTGCGCAACCGCTCAAGGTCCAGGCCGGGGAAGGCTGGGTGAGTGCGGCGCAGGCGCGGTTCAATGTGCGGCATACCGATCACCGGGTGTGCGTCACCTGCATCGAAGGATCGCTGTCGGTGGACGTTGGCGGCAACAGTCTGAGTTTGGGCAGTGGTCGGCAAATAAGCTATGACGCTGCCGGGGTCAGTGCCGTGACGACGGTGGACACGCAGGCGGTGGTGGCCTGGCGTGAGCAGGTACTGGTGTTCGATAACGCGACGCTGGCGACGGTGGTGGATGAAATCAACCGCTATCGGCCGGGGATGCTGGTGCTGCTTAACAAGGAGCTGGGACGGCGCCGGGTGCAGGCGCGCTTCAGTCTGCAGCAGTTGGCGGGCGTGGCGCTGTTGATTCGGGATGCGTATGGGGCCAAGTGTACGGAGTTGCCTGGGGGCGTTGTGTTGTTGAGTTAGGCTAGGTCTCTGCAGTTGAGCCCAGCCCAAATGTGGGAGAGGCGGTGCGACGATTCGCCTTGCCCCCGATAGCTGTGGGTCAGTCAAAGTTGCATCAACTGACACTCCCTCATCCTCCCGTGAAAGTCAGGCAGATGACCGAGCCTCGTCGGGTGTACTCGGTTCAAATGTGGGAGGAGGCTTGCCTCCGATGGCAGTTTGTCGGTGTACATATCCGTTGTTGGAGTAACGGCGGCTTATGGTTCCGCTCTTACAGCGGGTCACTTTTGTAAAGGCACAAAAGTAACCAAAAGGCCTTCGCCCCAACACTCGGCACCTCGCTTAGGCTCGGTGTGCCCTCACTCCGGCTTGAATCCGTGGGCCGCCGCAATGGGCCATCCATGGCCCAGTGCGGCTAACCCGGCGTCCTGCCGGGTTGCCCACGGATTCAAACCTGCGTTCGGCCAGCGTGTTTGACGGGGCGCCTGAGATCAAGAACAAGATCAAAAACCAAAGCAACAGCGCGATAACCATCGGTTGTGTAGATACCCATGCTCATCGGGGCAAGGCGAATCGTCGCACCGCCCCTCCCACATTTGGATCTCCATACATCAGGCAGATGTCAGCCAGCATCGGCGCTGGCGCTGGCTTTTGATCTCAGTCGCCCCCCACCCGCAAAGGCCCCAGCACCTGCCGATACCGCTCCACCCCCTGCGCCGTCTGCCTGACCAACCGAATCTCCAACCCCAGCGGATCCGCCCGCCGATTCCCACTCAACTGGCGCCAGCCCTTGTCCGCCTCCCACACCCGCACCTGCAAATCGCTGACCCCGGTCAACACCACGACCCCATCCTTGGCCGCCGGTAACGGAAACCGATCCCGCGCCGGCGCGGCGGCGCGATACAGGCTATCGCCCTTGAGCCACCAGCGCACCCGCTGCAAGCCATCGCCTGCCACGGGGGCACTGCGGATCACGTCCAACTGAAACCCTTTGCTGTCGGAGCTGCGAACGGAAACGCCAGCCAACCCATCGGCGCCGTCTTTCGGCACAGTCAGTTCCACACTGGCCCTGAGGCTGATGTCCCGTTGCAGCTGGTTCAGTACGCGCAACATGGCCTCAGTCTGTTCCGTGCTCGCCTGCAGGTGATGATCGGCACGGGTCACGCTGTCCAACCCGCGCCAGGCGATCAGGCTGACTACCGCCATGAGCATGATCGCGACCATCACTTCGATCAGCGTAAAACCTTGTTCAGCGCGCTTCATGGCAGGCTCACCACACGCATCAAACCGGCGGCATCCCGTTGCAGGCTGAGGCTGTGTTGCCCGTCGGACAGCACCACGCGCACGGGTGGGTTGATCCACTCGGCATCGAGTACCAGGGTCTGCCTGGGTTCGATGTTGATCTGCATCGACGGGCTCTCCCATAGACGTGGGCGCAATTGGGCATCGCCCTTGAACGCCTCCATGCCCATTCCGTCCTCACTGCGACGATTGAAGCGAAACCCCTTGGCATCGGCGCGCCAGGTAATCGGGCGGCCGTCGGCGCGGGCTTCGGCCTGGGCCACTTGCAACAGCTGGCTCAGGCGCTCGGCGTCTTTGCGCAGCAGGTGCAGCGGGTCGGGCTTGATGCTCAGGCTGATGGCGGCACTGGCAATGCCGATGATCACCAGCACGACCATCAGCTCGATCAGGGTGAAGCCGTGTTGTTTCATCGCGGGGCACCTGCTGAACTGGCGAGGTTGTGAAATAAAAACGTGCGAATTGGCCTGTACGCTGGAGACTCGGACAAACAGGAGGTCCCACCCATGGCTTTTTCCCTGCGATTTTCCCCCGCCCAGGGCGTGCAGATCGGCGCGCTGCTGGCGGCCTTGGCCGGCGGCGTAGTGTGGACGCCACTGTTGCTCACCTCCGCGCAATCCCATACGCCCCAGGCCACCCCGCAGGCCCTGGCGGCACGCAGTGATAACCCGGCGCTGCAATGGTTTTCCAATGCGCCGACGGCGTTGCAGGTCAAGGTCACTGGCGTGCTCGCCGGCGCGCGCGGTGCGGTGGCGATCCTCAGCCTCAACGACGGCCCGCCACGCAGCTTTCTATTGGGTGAGCGCCTGAGCCCCGGCGTGCGGCTGACGGCCATCGAAGGCGATGGTGTGGAGATTGAACGGGGCGGCGAGAAACTGCGCGTCAACCTCGACAAGCTGCCGGACGCTCCCGCATTGCCGCGCCTCACTCGGCCATGACCTGAGTGGCAAGGCGCGCCAGGGGCGGCGCTTCGCGACTGGCGTCGAGCACCAGGACGGTGATCTTAAACAGCGGGCCATCGGCGCTGACGGTCTGCTCGCAGCGCAGTTTCAGGCGGCCCTGATCGCACTCGATGGTCTGCTTGCCGCTGCGCAGACTGCCCTCCAACCGGGCTTCCGCCAGGCGACTTTGCGCCGCCAGCAGCGCCATCGACTTGTCCCGCAACAGCCCGTTGCTCTGGGTCATCAACCCAGCCACACGCACAGCGGCGGCCATGGCCACGGCAATGATCGCCAGCGCCACCAGCACTTCAATCAGGGTAAATCCTCGCTCGTTGCGATGGCCGTACATGACGCTCTCAAAGCCTGGAAACAGGCCCGCAGACTAGCGCCGCGAGTTGACCGATTGGCGACCGAACCTCCCGAGGATTTTCAATACGACTGACATGTGTTCTTGCAACACTGCGCCACGAAATGCACTCACCCAAGGAATGTCGAGATGGATATCGCGCGCCTAACGTCCCCATTGCCAGGCCCTCGCGGCCAGCGTGGCTTTACCTTGATCGAGATCATGGTGGTGGTGGTCATCCTCGGGATCCTGGCGGCGATGGTGGTGCCCAAGGTGCTCGATCGGCCGGACCAGGCGCGGGCCACGGCGGCCAGGCAAGACATCGGCGGCTTGATGCAGGCGCTGAAACTCTACCGCCTCGACCACGGCACCTACCCGAACATGAACCAGGGCCTGAAAGTGCTGGTGGAGCGCCCGGCGGATGCCAAGAACACCAGCTGGCGCGCCTACCTCGACCGTTTGCCGAATGACCCGTGGGGCCACCCGTACCACTACCTCAATCCGGGCGCCAACGGCGAAGTCGATGTGTTCTCCCTCGGCGCCGATGGCCAGCCGGATGGCGATGGTGTGAATGCCGATATTGGCTCCTGGCAGTTGTAAGGCGCGCCATGAAACGGTATTCGCCCCCAGTGGTGAAGCAGCGCGGCATGGCGATTATCAGCGCGCTGCTGATCGCCGCCGTGGTGGCGGTGATCGCCGGCGCCATGCTCACGCGCCAGAGCGTGTTTACCCGCAGCCTGGAAGCCGAGCAGATGCGCATCCAGGGCCAGTGGCTGTTGCAAGGCGGCCTTGAGCGCAGCCGGCAGATGCTGTGGGAAGCGCGCCAGAAAGACGTGCTGACCCGCCTGGACCAGCCGTGGGCCAGTGCCCAGGGCGGTGCGTTCGAAGGCCGGGTTGAAGACGAGCAGGGCAAGTTCAACCTGCGCAACCTGGTCAATCGCCAGCGGGTGGATGTCGAGCAAGTGCAGAGCTTCGAACGCCTGTGCCGCCTGATCGGCGTTGACCCGGCCGTCAGCCGGCGCATCAGCCAGCGCGTGATCGCGTCCTATGAGCAACTCGACACGCCCGCCAGATACCCGATGCTGCGCAGCCTGGATGACTTGAGTGGTATCGAAGGCCTCGACCCCGAGGTCGTGCGGCGCCTGCAGACCTATATCAGCGTGCTGCCCGACGTCACCTGGGTCAACGGCAACACCGCCCGCGCCGAAGTGCTCAGCGCCGTGGTGCCGCAACTGAGCCTGTCCCAGGCCCAGGCGCTGGTGGCTGAACGTGACGGCGGGCACTGGTTTATCAACCGGGGGGATTTCGTCAACCGTCTGCACTTGCCGCAGGTGGCGGTGGACACGGTGCAGGTGGGCATCACCAGCGAGTGGTTTCGCCTGCAGGGCCAGGCGCGGCAGGCGCAACGGCGGGTGACCCTTGATGCGCTGCTGCACCGTCCGGAGAGTCGCCGGCCCCAGGTGATCTGGTCGCGGGTGGGCGTATGAAACGCTTGCGCATTGCCTTGCCGCCGCTGGCTGAATTGAGGGTCGACAGTCGGGTGAAATGGGCCTGGCTGGAGCGTGGCGCGGTGGTCCGCGAAGGTCATGAAAGCCTGGTGCAATTGGGCAAGGGCCGCCACGCGGTGGACTGTTTTCTGCACCCCCGCGACAGCCTGCTGACGAGCCTCGAATTGCCGCCATTGCCCGCCGCCAAAACCCAGGCCGCCGTGGCCTGCGCGGCCCAGGCGTTGATCCTCGGCCCGGTGGAGCAGATGCACGTGGCCCACGGCCCCCGGGAAAGCGACGGCCGCGTGCAGGTCGGCTGGGTGCCCAAGGCCGGGCTGGAGCGGCTCGGTCAGGTCCTGGCGCTGGCGCAACTCAAACTGCGCGGGCTGTACCCGGCGCCCTACGCGTTGCCCGTGGGCGCAGCGGCGCTGGACGAAGGCTGTTTGTTGACCCGCGACAGCCTGCAACAAGCGGCGGTGCACCCGCTGGGGTTGCAGGCCCTCGATATGCCGCTGGTGGACGCTGCGCAACGTTGGGCCGGTGCCGTGCCCGCCTGGGGTTTGCACGCACGCCTGCGCGAAGGCTCCAAGGGTGGGTGGGGCCGGGCGCTGGCCTGTGTCGCGCTGGCTGCGCTGGTCTGGACGGTTGGCCTCAATCTGTATGCCGCCCGCCAGGCGGATGAAGGCTTGCGGCTCAAAGCGTTGATGAGCCAGCAGGTACGCCAGGCGTTTCCCGAGTTGCCGGTGGTGCTCAACCCGTTGCAGCAGGCCCGCCAGCAACTGACGGCACGCCAGACCGGCGCCGCCGCCGATCCCGGCCAACGCTTTCCCAGCCTGCTGCAACTGGTGGGCAGCCAGTTGCCGTTCATGGTGGGCAGCGTCGACACCCTGACCTTCGAACACGGACGCTTGCAACTGGCGTTGCTGGCCGACAGCCGTAGCCCGGCCGTCGAGGGCGAGTGGCAGGCGGCCTTGGCGCAGGCTGGGTTTGCCGCCACGCGGGACGACCATGGCTGGAGCATTGCCCCCGCGCAGGTCGTAGAAAAACCGGGAGCCGGCGATGAATAAATGGCACCGCATGCGCGGCCAGACCCAGGTGTTCTGGAACGGCCTGGCCCTGCGTGAAAAACGCATGCTGGTGGGCATCGGCCTGGTGCTGGCGAGCCTGTTGACCTGGCTGGTGCTGGTCCAGCCCGCGTTGAAGAAGATCGACTATTGGCAAGCCGAAACCCCCAAGCTGCGCGCCCAGGCCGCCGCCTTGCAGGTGCTGTTGCAGGACGTCACCGCGCCTCGGCCCGCCGATGAGGCGGCGCTGCGCCAGGCCCTGGACAGCGCCGGTCTGCAAGGCCATTACCAGTTGCAGGCGCTGGACGCCGGCGGTTGGCGCCTGACCTTCGACAACGCCCCGGCCGACGCCGTGGTGGGCTGGTTGCTGGGCAATCCCCGTTCATTTTCTCTGGAAGTGTCCGAGGCGCGTTTGCAACGTGCCCCGGACGCCGTCGACACCTCGGCCGGCACTGTGTCCGGGACCGTTCGCATGGATCAGGCGCTTGGCGCTAAGGAAGCTTCATGAAGTGGTCAGTCCCCCCTTTTCGTATGGCCGCGCCACTGCTGTTGCTGGCGCTCAGTGCATGCAGCAGCCAGGAGGCGCCCAAGCCGTTGCTGGTGGACAGCGAACTCGGCCAGCCGTTGGCCGACACGCGCCGCAGCGGCGATAGCGTGCTGGATCGCCAGCGCGAACTTGTCCCCAAGCCCGCCGTGCAGCATCGGGTGACCAACAGCGCCCGTGGCCAGGCCCCGGCGACGGTCAAGGCGCGTAACCCGTTGGGCGACCAACCGGTGCAACTCAACTTCGTCGACGCCGATATCCAGGCGGTGGTGCGCGCACTGTCCCGCGCCACCGGTCAGCAATTTCTGGTGGATCCGCGTGTGAAGGGCAACCTGACCCTGGTCAGCGAAGGCCAGGTCCCCGCGCATCAGGCCTACGACATGCTGCTGGCCGCGTTGCGCATGCAGGGCTTTAGCGTGGTGGATGTAGGCGGCGTGGCCCAGGTGGTGCCGGAGGCCGATGCCAAGTTGCTCGGCGGGCCGATCTACAGCGTTGGCAGCAGTGGCATGCAGACCCGCACCTTCCGGCTGCAATACGAAAACGCGGTGAACCTGATCCCGGTGCTGCGCCCCATTGTGTCGCCGAACAACCCGATCAACGCTTACCCCGGCAACAACAGCATCGTCATCACCGACTATGCGGAAAACCTGGCGCGGGTTGCACAGATCATCAGTGGCATCGACACCCCCAGCGCCATCGACACCGACGTGGTGCAGATCCAGAACGGCATCGCTGTCGACATCGCCGCCATGGTCGCCGAATTGCTCGAAACCCAGGGCGCCGACCAGACCCAGAAGATCAATGTGATCGGCGATCCGCGTTCCAACTCGATCATCATTCGCTCCGGCAGCCCCGAACGCACCGAGCTGGCGCGCAACCTGATCTACAAGCTCGACAACGCCCAGAGTAACCCCAGCAATATGCACGTGGTGTACCTGCGCAACGCCCAGGCGGGCAAGCTGGCCCAGTCGCTGCGCGGGTTATTGACCGGCGAGAGCGATTCCGGCGTCAGCGACGAGGCGCGCGGCAAACTCAGTGCCATGGGCGGCAACGGCCAGACCACCACCCCAGCCAGCAACGCGCAGAACAGCAGCGGCACGCCCACCGGCAGCGGCGTGCAATCGGGCTATGGCCAGGACCCCCAAGCTACCGGCAGCCCGTCCAAGGACCAGGACACCGCGTTCAGCGCCGGCGGCGTGACCATCCAGGCCGACGCCACCACCAACACCTTGTTGATCTCCGCGCCGGACCCGCTGTACCGCAACCTGCGCGAAGTGATCGACATGCTCGACCAGCGCCGCGCCCAGGTGGTGATCGAAAGCCTGATCGTGGAAGTGGGTGAGGACGACGCTACCGAGTTCGGCGTGCAATGGCAGGCCGGCAACCTGGCGGGCAGCGGCGGGTTTGGTGGGGTCAACCTCGGCGGCAGCGGCTTGAACGGCACACCCGCCAGTCCCACCAGCATTGATGTATTGCCCAAGGGCCTGAACATTGGCCTGGTCAACGGCACCGTGGATATTCCAGGGATCGGCAAGGTGCTCGACCTCAAGGTGCTGGCCCGCGCCTTGAAGAGCAAGGGCGGCACCAACGTGCTGTCCACGCCCAACCTGCTGACCCTGGACAACGAAGCGGCGAGCATTTTTGTGGGGCAGACGATTCCGTTTGTCACCGGCAGCTATGTCACCGGCGGCGGGGGCACCAGCAACAACCCGTTCCAGACCGTGCAGCGTGAAGAAGTGGGGCTCAAGTTGAACGTGCGCCCGCAGATTTCCGAGGGCGGCACGGTGAAGCTGGATATCTATCAGGAAGTCAGCAGTGTGGATTCCCGGGCGTCGGTGGCCGCGGGGACGGTGACTAATAAGCGGGCGATTGATACCAGCATTCTGTTGGATGACGGGCAGATCATGGTGCTGGGTGGCTTGCTGCAGGATGGTTATAGCCAGAGCAACGACGCAGTGCCGTGGCTGTCGAGCATTCCGGGGCTGGGGGCGTTGTTTCGCAATGAGAAGCGCAGTGTGAGCAAGACCAATCTGATGGTGTTCTTGCGGCCTTACATCATCCGTGACAGTGGGGCGGGGCGGGCGATTACGTTGAATCGCTATGACTATATGCGCCGGGCTCAGGGTGGCTTGCAGCCGGAGCATAGTTGGGCGATGCCGGATGTGCAGGCGCCGCAGTTGCCTTCGGTGGAGAAGGCGATTCCTGCAGGGGCACGGCCATGAGCCTGCTGTACACAGAACTAAATGTGGGAGGGGGCTTGCCCCCGATGGCGGTGGGTCAGTTAAAAATTTGCCAACTGACACTCCCTCATCGGGGGCAAGCCCCCTCCCACATTTGGACTGTGTACTCCAGTGGGAGAGGGGTATGAGCCTGCTGCCCTACGCCTGGGCCAAATCCCAGCGCATCCTGTTGCGGCCCGGTGACGAAGGCATGCTCCTCACCGTCTGCCCTTCAACCCCCGGCTGGTCCATCAGTGAAGTCCAGCGCCAGTTTGGCGAGTCGCCGATTGAGCAGGTGCGCGACGACGAACTCGACGGCCTGCTCGCCAGCGCTTATGCCGACACGGGCAGCGCCGCCGCTGTGGTCGGTGCTGCTGAGAACGAGGTGGACCTGGACCGCCTAATGCAGGACATGCCCGAAATCACCGATCTGCTCGACACCCAGGACGGTGCGCCGGTGATCCGCATGATCAACGCCTTGCTTACCCAGGCCGCCCGCGATGAGGCGAGTGATATCCACATCGAACCCTACGAAACCCATTCCGTGGTGCGTTATCGCGTCGACGGCACGCTGCGCGATGTGGTGTCGCCGCGCAAAGCGCTGCACGGTGCGTTGGTGTCGCGGATCAAGATCATGGCCCAGCTCGATATCGCCGAAAAACGCCTGCCCCAGGATGGGC
>NZ_RWIO01000080.1:0-1792 GCF_009764655.1 Pseudomonas sp. PB105 | reverse complement strand
TGCAGTTTCATGGTGTGGGGGCCAGCCAGTCGTCGACCTTTTTCAAGGTCCGTTCAAAGCCGCTCAGTTCCTCGGGCTTGCCGGTGCCGTCGCCCCCACCAGCGGCGCCGCCGCCAACCGCCGAACCCGGGCCGGATTGCGACGTGACGCCGTTGCCGGCGCGACGGTTCTCCACCCGCTCGGGGTTGGACAGTTTTTCAGATAGGGTGAACTGCACCAGCCACTGACTGAGGGTGTCGTCTTCCCGCGCACTCACACCATCGCTGAATTGCACCTCGCGGATGCCGAATGCGGCGGCGGTGTCGTTGACGATGCGGTACATCTTGAGTTGACCACCGCCGGCCGTGGCCTCGGCCAAACGCATCAGGCTACGCAGTTGCACTTGGTCAACAAAGGGGATGGCCAACGATACCGTCAGGGTTTTGGGTTTGAAGCCCTTGTGCGCCGTCTGGCTGTTGCTGGTCTGCCCCGACAGATCGTCGCTTTCAATACGCAGGTTGGCCGTGATTTTTAGGCGTTTGCCCAGGATCTGTTGGCCGTCGAGTAATAGCGTCATAGGCCGACCAGCTCCCGAACAAAGCTCAGGCCATCCCGCGAACCGACCAACAACACGCCGGCGCACAGCACCCACTCATGACCTGGTGCATCACCCTGCAGCAACGCACGGCGCAGCTCGTTGTTGTCACCGGGGCCCAGGATCCGCGCACGCATGCTGTGATCGGCATTCCCGCCGGCCAGCAAGGCTTTCAGGTCGTTCAGCTGTTTGTTGCGGTCCTGCTGCTGGGCAGCTTTGCGGCCGGCCAGCGCTGCCAAGTCCCCCATGGGTGAACTGTCGGCCGCGTAGCTCTCCAAGACGGCAATCTGGCCGGCCATGGATTGCTTGGCCGCTTTGACCAGCGTGCAGCGCTCCAGGGGCAGTGCAGACCAACGCGGCAAAGGCCCGGCGCTGGGGACCTCCCACTTTTCAGTTTCCAGCCGCGACAGGTTCCGCGCCCGACGTTCGGCGCGCACCAGGTCAGGGATCGGTAGCAATGCATTAAAGCGCGCCAGTGTCTCGGCGAACTGATCCAGGCGCGTGCCCAGGAACATCAGCGACAGCGCGTATTGAGGGCCAGCCGGCCGGCCGCTATCAGTGGCGTCGACCAGTTTGGCGGCCAGCTGCTGCAGCAAATTCGGCGCGGACAAAAACCGCTGGTGGCCACGGCCCTGCCCTATCCCGCTTTGAAACGGCGTCACGGCCAGGCACGCCGGCGCCTCGCCCATCTGCCCGGCCAAGGCTTTACGGCCGGCCTCGATCGCGCCCTTCGCTGCATTGCCCACCGGGCCCGGGTTTGTGCTGGTCATGCCGTCCAAACCCGCCAGGCGTTTCGCCGTGCCGGCCAACTCGCCGCCGGCGAGACCCTGCGCCGCTGCCATCTGGCTCATCCACTGGGTGGACTGCTCGGGCCAACGCATGGTCACGGGCGCCCAGGTAACACTTGGTGTGCTTACCACTTCACAGCCTCCAGTGCTTCGAGGTCACCCGCGTTGAACGCATCATCCAGCTGCTGCTTGAGAGCGTATGCCTTCTGCAGTAGCTGCTGCTTGATCAGGGTGAAGTCGTCACCGACCTGGCGGATCTGCGCGTAGGTATGCGGGCGAAACTCCCTCACTCCAGCCTCATCGCGGCAGGCGTAGAGCGTGTCCAGCCCAGCAAGCACGGCACCGGTCAAATTGAGTTGGTCGTTCAGTTCGCTGCTGTACTGATGGCGCATGCCCAAGGCCGAGGACCAAAACCCAGCGGTGATAGCCG
>NZ_RWIO01000079.1:0-1792 GCF_009764655.1 Pseudomonas sp. PB105 | reverse complement strand
TGCAGTTTCATGGTGTGGGGGCCAGCCAGTCGTCGACCTTTTTCAAGGTCCGTTCAAAGCCGCTCAGTTCCTCGGGCTTGCCGGTGCCGTCGCCCCCACCAGCGGCGCCGCCGCCAACCGCCGAACCTGGGCCGGATTGCGACGTGACGCCGTTGCCGGCGCGGCGGTTCTCCACCCGCTCGGGGTTGGACAGTTTTTCAGATAGGGTGAACTGCACCAGCCAGGCGTTTAGAGAGTCGTCTTCGCGGGCGCTCACACCGTCGGAGAACTGCACTTCACGGATCCCGAACGCGGCGGCGGTGTCGTTGACGATGCGGTACATCTTGAGTTGGCCACCGCCGGCCGTGGCCTCGGCCAGGCGCATGAGGTTGCGCAGTTGCACCTGGTCAACAAACGGAATCATCAACGCGACCGTCAAGGTTTTGGGCTTGAAGCCCTTGTGTGCCGTCTGGCTGTTGCTGGTCTGCCCCGACAGATCGTCGCTTTCAATACGCAGGTTGGCCGTGATTTTCAGGCGTTTGCCCAGGATCTGTTGGCCGTCGAGTAATAGCGTCATAGGCCGACCAGCTCCCGAACAAAGCTCAGGCCATCCCGCGAACCGACCAACAACACGCCGGCGCATAGCACCCACTCGTGACCAGGTGCATCACCCTGCAACAACGCACGGCGCAGCTCGTTGTTGTCACCCGGGCCCAGGATCCGCGCACGCATGCTGTGATCGGCATTGCCACCGGCCAGCAAAGCTTTCAGTTCGTTCAACTGCTTATTGCGGTCCTGCTGCTGGGCAGCTTTACGGCCGGCCAGCGCTGCCAAGTCCCCCATGGGTGAGCTGTCGGCCGCGTAGCTCTCCAAGACGGCAATCTGGCCGGCCATGGATTGCTTGGCCGCTTTGACCAGCGTGCAGCGCTCCAGGGGCAGAGCAGACCAACGCGGCAAAGGCCCGGCGCTGGGGATCTCCCACTTTTCAGTTTCCAGGCGCGATAGGTTCCGCGCCCGACGTTCGGCGCGCACCAGGTCAGGGATCGGTAGCAATGCATTAAAGCGCGCCAGGGTCTCGGCGAACTGATCCAGGCGCGTGCCCAGGAACATCAGTGACAGCGCGTACTGAGGTCCAGCCGGCCGGCCGCTATCAGTGGTGTCGACCAGTTTGGCGGCCAGTTGCTGCAGCAAATTCGGCGCGGACAAAAACCGCTGGTGGCCACGGCCCTGCCCTATCCCGCTTTGAAACGGCGTCACGGCCAGGCACGCCGGCGCCTCGCCCATCTGCCCGGCCAATGCTGTACGGCCGGCCTCGATCGCGCCCTTCGCTGCATTGCCCACCGGGCCCGGGTTTGTGCTGGTCATGCCGTCCAAACCCGCAAGGCGTTTCGCCGTGCCGGCCAACTCGCCGCCGGCGAGACCCTGCGCCGCTGCCAACTGGCTCATCCACTGGGTGGACTGCTCGGGCCAACGCATGGTCACGGGCGCCCAGGTAACACTTGGAGTGCTTACCACTTCACAGCCTCCAGTGCTTCGAGGTCACCTGCGCTAAACGCATCATCCAACAGTTGCTTGAGTGCGTATGCCTTCTGCAATAGCTGCTGCTTGATCAGAGTGAAGTCGTCACCGACCTGCCGGATCTGCGCGTAGGTATGCGGGCGAAACTCCCTCACTCCAGCCTCATCACGGCAGGCGTAGAGCGTGTCCAGCCCAGCAAGCACGGCACCGGTCAAATTGAGTTGGTCGTTCAGTTCGCTGCTGTACTGATGGCGCATGCCCAAGGCCGAGGACCAAAACCCAGCGGTGATAGCCG
>NZ_RWIO01000078.1:0-56297 GCF_009764655.1 Pseudomonas sp. PB105 | reverse complement strand
TCCGTTTCTGCGGTAACGGCTACTTAGGGTTACGCCCTTACGGCGTGTCACTTTTGTAAAGGCACAAAAGTAACCAAAAGGCCTTCGCCCCAACACTCGGCACCTCGCTTAGGCTCGGTGTGCCCGAGATCAAGATCAAAAGCCAGAGCAACAGCAACAGCAACAGCGTAAAAGCAAGCAGTTGTGTAGATACCTATGCCCCGATGAGGGAGTGTCAGTTGATGCATCTGTAACTGAACCACTGCTATCGGGGGCAAGCCCCCTCCCACATTTGGACCGAGTTCGACTTAAAAACCCGGTCGGATCTAAAGCTGCCGCGCTCTTGCTTTTGATCTCGAATCGCCCCGTCAACCACGATGACCGGAACCCCATGGCATTTACTACCGCCACCCCACAAGAATTAAGTACGACCTGTGGCCCAACCCCCTCCCCGCCCAAGGAATCTACCGAATATCTCCAGCCCCCTTGCCAGCCTCCAACCCAGGTGGGATACAAGCAACCTGACACCGCACACACTGTTCTATGGAGGCTCGCCATGTCCGCCCTGCCACACCCCGCTTATGTCTACCGCCCGATGACCGTGGCCGACCTGCCAGCCGCCCACGCCCTGTCGGTGCAACTCAAATGGCCCCACCGCCTGGAAGACTGGGCGATGTTGCAAAGGGTCAGCGATGGCTTCGTGGTAATCGACGGCGAGCGGTTGATTGGCAGCGCGTTCACCTGCCCCCAGGGCGATTACGCCACCATTGGCCTGGTGATCGTCAGCAATGACTACCAAGGCAAGGGCATCGGTCGCCGGTTGATGGAACAGGCCATTGCCGCTTGCGGGGCACGCACACCGGTTCTCAATGCGACCCTCGCGGGTGCGCCGCTGTATGCCAGCCAAGGCTTTGTCGAGTTCGGTCACGTGCAACAACACCAGGGTCAGGTACAAGTGCCCGAGCGTCCAACGCTGGCCGAGGGCGAAAGCTGTCGTGCACTGAATGCTGATGACCACACTGCCCTGCTTGCGCTCGCCAAGGCCGCCAGCGGGCTGGACCGCCGCGAGGTACTGCGCGACCTGCAGGTAGAAAATGCCGTGGGTATCGAGCGCGACGGTCAGTTGCGCGGCTTCGCCCTGCTGCGACCGTTTGGGCGCGGTCGCTGCATCGGCCCGGTGGTCGCCGAAACCATCGATCAGGCCAAGCACCTGATCGCCACCCTGCTCGCCCAGGTACCGGACGCCTTTGTACGCATCGACATTCCCGTCGTCTGCGGTCTCAACGACTGGCTCGAACAGGCCGGCCTGAAGAACATCGACACCGTCGCGCAGATGGCCAAAGGCACGCCGCCCCAGGCCAGCCAGGGCGTATACCCCTTTGCCCTGATCACCCAGGCCATCGGCTGACTTTTCTACCGGAGCACTCGTCATGTCATCTCCCCAGATCCTGCTGTTGGCGCGCGCCGACGGCAGCCGCGTTGCCACGTCCTTCAACACGGGTGCCCTGAGCGCGCCGGACCCGTTCGGCGACCTCCGCCAGCTCGCCTGGCGAGGCGACGACGGCGTGTCCGCAGGCCTGGTGCCATTTAGCGGCGAAGTCGTGATTGAAGACTTCCCCCACAGCGAAACCCTGGTGGTGCACGCCGGGCATGTGGTGCTCAGCAGCGCTGACCAGACACTGGAACTGGACGTCGGCACCAGCGCGGTGATCGGCCGTGGCACACGCTTGACCGTGCGGGCGAGCGCCGGCAGCGTTTGGGCGTTCTGCGCGGTCGACCGGGCCGATGCCCCCGCGTGTCCGGGCCTGACCCTGCTCGACCGGTACACCCTGCTCAACCCTTCCGCGGCACCGGAACCGCAGATCCTGATCGGCCCTACCCCACAGTGCCGCGCCCTCAATCTGTTCGACGATGCCGTGACCGAGTTGCGCATCGGCATCTGGGACTCGACCCCCTACGCCCGCCATGGCCGCCCGCACAAACTGCATGAATTGATGCACCTGCTCGAAGGCAGCGTCACTCTGCAGGACACCGAAGGTGGCGAGGTCACGGTCAATACCGGCGATACCGTATTCGTGGCCAAGGGCGCGCCGTGCGCCTGGACCAGCACGGTGTATGTGCGCAAGGTCTACGCCGTTCAATAAGGCCCGGATCAGGCCTTCAGCGCGTCCTCAAGAAACGCCACCAATGCCTGTACGCGCGAGCTGCGAAGCTTGCGCGACGGCACCAGCAGAAGGATCGGTGCGCTGTCAAAGCTCCAGTCCGCCAACACGCGCACCAGGCTGCCGCTGGCCACGGCATCACTGACGTCCCACTGCGAACGCAGCACCAACCCCAAGCCCTGCTCGGCCCAGCGCCGGGCGACGCTGCCATCGTTGCTCAACAAGCCCAGCGCCTCGGGGCGCGAATCGAGGAAAAAACCGAAGTCGCCGACGTGGAAAAGGCCAATGGGCTGTTCCACGTCACCACCACCGACGGGCAGTTGTATGTCGCAGAGCAACTGTTGATTACCGCCGGCGCCTGGGCCGCCCGCTTATCCGAACGCTTCGGCGAGCCGGTGCCGCTGGAGCCCAACGGCGGCATCAGCCAATTTGCACGGGTCACGCAAGCAATCGGTCAGGTCGCACAGCCAGCCCGCGAGATTCAGCAGATTATCCCTTGCAGCGTTGAATAACGGCATCTTAGGGCAGGTGCCTTTTGTTAGCTTATCCAGACACAGGGCCGTGCTGTTCGCAGTGCCTATTACCGCTCTAGGGAGCCAGTTGGATGACCACACACCCTTCGAACAGCTACAGCATTGACCCGCACACGTCCCGGCAGTTTTACATCGACGGGCGCTGGCTTCCCCCTGCCATTGCGGCCAGCCTGCCGGTGGTCAACCCGGCCACCGAGGAAGTGGTTGGCCACGTCGCGCGCGGGTCGGCCGAGGATGTCGACCGCGCCGTCGCCGCTGCACGGGCTGCGTTTGCCGGTTGGTCCACGACCCTGCCTGAAACAAGAGCGCAGGTGCTGGGGAACATCCACGCGCTGATCCTTGAGCGCCAAGAGCAACTGGCCCAGGCGCTGTCCCTGGAAATGGGCGCTGCCATTGGTTTTGCCCGGGCGATGCAAGTGCCGCTGGCGGCCGAGCACGTGCGGGTCGCCCGTGACCTGCTGTCCAGCTATCGCTTCCAGACGGTGGAAGGCGGCACCGCCATCGAGCGCGAACCCATCGGCGTGTGCGGCCTGATCACACCGTGGAACTGGCCGCTGTATCAGATCACCGCAAAAGTCGCCCCCGCCCTCGCCGCCGGCTGCACCGTGGTGTTGAAACCCAGCGAACTGTCGCCCCTCAGCGCCCTGCTGTTTGCGCAATTGGTGCATGACGCAGGCCTGCCGCCGGGCGTGTTCAACCTGGTCAACGGCAGCGGTGCCGAGGTGGGCGCTGCCATGGCGGCCCATGCGGATATCGACATGATTTCAATCACCGGTTCCAACCGCGCCGGCGCGCTGGTGGCCCAGGCGGCGGCGCCTACGGTCAAGCGCGTCACCCAGGAACTGGGCGGCAAGTCCCCGAACGTGCTGCTACCCGACGCCGACTTCGCCAAGGCCGTGCCGCTGGGGGTGCTGTCGGCGTTTCGCAACGTCGGCCAATCGTGCAGCGCGCCGACGCGCATGATCGTGCCAAGAAACCGCCTGGCCGAAGTCGAAGCCCTGGCGGCGGCCACCGCCAATGCACTGATCGTGGGCGACCCGAATTCGCAAGACACGCAACTGGGCCCGATTGCCAACGAAGCCCAATTCAATCGCGTCCAGACCCTGATCCACGCCGGCCTCGACGAGGGCGCCAAACTGGTGTGCGGCGGGCCTGGACGGGTGGCGGGGTTCGACAAGGGTTTCTACACCCGGCCGACGGTTTTCTCCGAAGTGGACAGCGCCATGCGCATCGCCCAGGAAGAAATATTCGGCCCGGTGCTGTGCATCATCGCCTATGAAACGCTGGATGAAGCCATCGCCATCGCCAACGACACGGTCTACGGACTGGGCGCTCACGTCCAGGCCCAGGACCTGACACAGGCACGTGCCGTGGCATCGCGCATTCGCGCCGGGCAAGTGCACCTGAACTACCCCGCGTGGAACCCGATGGCGCCGTTTGGTGGCTACAAGCGCTCGGGCAATGGTCGGGAATACGGCGTCCATGGGTTTGAGGAATACCTGGAAACCAAGGCCATTGTCGGGTTTGGTGAGTAAACCACCGAGGGAGCGTCGCAACGGCGCTCCCTTTACCTGACGGTAAGCCGTCAGACCGGTTCGAGAAGTGGCCGTCTCGAAAAGGCGAAACGTCCGACATTAATTTTCTCCACGACATCATTACCCTCTCGACTCCCGCACACTCCGGAGTTAAGGAATGACCCTCGCCCTGTTCAAGGATGGTTTCCCGTCAGCCCACCGCACCACACGCCAACACATTGAAAACAGCCTCGACCTGCGGCGATTGTTCTTCGCCATAGACGCCGACCCGGCCTTGATCGGCGCGGGGGTGGTGTATATCGATGGGGATTTCAACGTGGTGGTATTGCGTGAGTTCCAGGCGATTTGCCGGGTGCAGCCGATCAAGCTGGTGCTGCGGGAAGCGCCGAGGTATGTGGGGCCGATGGAGTTCAAGCGAATGTTGGAGCATGAACCTCGGGAGTCGAGGTTGGCGGCGGAAGCTATCAATACGGCAATTGCGTGCACCGGAGTAGTGTTGAGTTGGATGGTCATCGCGAGTGGGGCTGCGCTGATGCCTTTTACAGCTGGTGCTAGCTCGATAATTTCGTTTATCGGTAAAGCTGCTGCCGTTGCAAGTACATTTCAATGCATCGGTGGCGCTCTACGGACAGCATCAGAGTTAGCCTTTGCGGAGGTTAATGACTACTTGGATAACGAGACGTGGTATGAGGCCGCAACAGCGGTGTTGGACGGTATTGCTTTGATGGGCGTTGCCAGCTCGGCATTAGTCACCGTGAAAGTCGTCACAACGACCACAAAAGCAACCGGAAAAACAGCTAGGCAAGTGCTTAGAGGCCTGACACGGCAAGAGCGGGCAAAATTGAACAATGAGCTGCTTAAAATCCGAGATCCAAGACTAACGACCAAGTTACTCAAGCTGGAAAAAACCTCCGGCAATGTGGCCAAACGTATCAGCGCTATTCAAATGCAGCGTGCAACTGCCGCACACAAAATGGACATAGCTGCGGCCTTGCTCGGTTTTACCAGCAGCACAGTCTCTGGGAACGTAAGAACTCTGGCGTTGGGCATCTACGAGGAAGTTAACCTATGAGCCAACAACGCAAGATAAAAGGTCAATATTACTCATCACTCTTTATTGAGGATCCTTGGCAACTCCTCAAACGGTTCATGCCCGTGATTGGAGGTGATGCATTGGCAGGGTGTTTCTCGATCGCGTTGACGACGATCCTGGTGATGCTTACGTATTTGCCTAATCACCCCGTAGAGTTTGTCGCCAAAACATGCTTTTTCGGCGCCGCGAGCTTGGGCGCAGTATTCGCCCTGGCCAAATACGAAGTGCTCTACGGCCGTATCCACTGGGTCTGGATAAACGTTGCGATCTACCTACTTTGCCTGCTGATATCCCTACCCGCCATATTGTGGCGCCCCAACACCTATCTGTACGCACTGGCCCTGCTCTGCCCACTTGTCGGCCTGCTCATTCTCAACAGCAAACGCTGCCGCGAACTACGACACAAATCTCTCGAACTGCGCCACAAACGCCAAACCATCATCGCAACTATGAAACAACAGGGTCGCTGGAAATGGTGGTGATCTTTCTACCGCACCCATTGAAACAGCGCTGTCGACAACAACAGCGCTCTCCCTGAGGCTCACCTACTCAAGCTTTGACGTTCTGCCGAATATTCCAGCCAAACTTCACAGCCCCGCCGTCCTTGGTGCCGTCCGCCTTCTGCGGCTGATAGCTGACGTCGACGGTGGCGAAGTTCAACGCGATGCTGTCGTACAACACATCATCGGCGGTTTCAGCACGGGTGCTGTAGGACACCACCATGACTTCCTTCAAGGTGATCACCAAGTACTCCACCGGGCTGGCTCCACCGGCCTTGCGCACCACCAGCTTGGCTTCGGGATAATGCTTGCCGGTGGCGCAGGCCATCATCAGGTTGGGGCTGGATTTATCCAGGGGTTTGGTCAGGTTCAGGTTGGCAAAGTCGGCCTTGCCCGAGCCGCCTCCCGTACCGGAATGCATCGAGCCGGTTTGCGACAAACCCCAGCCCCAGTTGGTGATGTCGATCTCGTCACGATGAGCTTGGTCCCGTGATTCGCCCTTGATATCGCCCAGTTTCAAAAACATATCGACTGCCATGTTGGCTCCTTGTCCTGTGGTACGTCGCAAGTGACGTGGGGCGCACTTTTCCTCAATCGGGAGCGGGCTTACAAGACGTCAAAACCGCTTCAGGAAGCGCCCGACTGCAAATGGCGAAGCTTCCGACATTCATCTCAGTTGCGGCGTCTTTACTCTCTAAGCTCCCAAAAAAGGAGTTAAGGAATGACCGTCGCCCTGTTCAAGGATGGATTCCCATCAGCCCACCGCACCACACGCCAACACATTGAAAACAGCCTCGACCTGCGGCGATTGTTCTTCGCCATAGACGCCGACCCGGCGTTGATCGGCGCGGGCGTGGTGTATATCGATGGGGATTTCAACGTGGTGGTATTGCGTGAGTTCCAGGCGATTTGCAGGGTGCAGCCGATCAAGCTGGTGCTGCGGGAAGCGCCGAGGTATGTGGGGCCGATGGAGTTCAAGCTCAAGCAAGCCGCACGTAACGCGCCAAAACGCATTCCAGCAACACAGATAAAACCAATCATCGCGACCCATCGCAATGATTCCATTGCAGCAGCACTGGGCCTCGCCAGCAGCGGTATGTCCGGAAACACCAAGACGCTGGCCATCGGTATCTACGAAGAGTTCAGCGAATGAAGAACCGCCGGGAGCCCCTTTACCTTATAGATCCTCGTCCTCTTTGGGCTCGTCACAGACTGGCGTTGTTTGGCGGTTTAATAGCCTTGTGCGTTTCGATTGCCAGCACCGCCACGCTGATGAATCTCACCTACTTCGCCCACGCATCCGATGAACTGACCCGTGATGCGTTCTTCATCACAGGCGGGATTGCGTGTGTGCTATTCGGCGTCGCGCAGAGCTTGGTCCTTCACGGTTATCCACGATGGGTGTGGCTTCAGGTTGGTGTGTTCATCATCGACTTGCTGCTCGTAATGCCAACAATTCTATACAGCCCCGATCACCTCCTTTTTACCCTTGCCTTACTAAGTCCGTTGATCGGGCTTCTATGCCTGAACAGCAAACGCCAGCGACAAATGCGCCGAGAGATGTTGGAAATCAGGCATAAACGCAAGGGCGTTATCGCGACTCTGAAACAACAGGGCCGCTGGAAATGGTGGTAATCCTCAAGCCGCCACACTTCGTGCCGCCGTATGCCGCTTCACCGGCACCGGCAGCCCCAGGTGCCCGCTCACCACAGAGTGATGATTCAGCCTTTGATGTTTGTGTAGATATCCATGTCCCACAGTTTTTAATCGGCTGTACGGGCCGCGATGGCTTCGACTTCCACCAGCGCACCAGGCAAAGGCAACGCGACGACTTGCAACGCCGTACGCGCCGGTTTGTTCGGCTGCTCCGGCGTACCGAAGAACTGCGTATACCCGCGCTGCAACCCGGCGAAATCCAGCTTGCCGTCGGTCTCTTCGGCGCCGACCAGAAACACCCGCAACTGCACGATGTCGCCCAGGTCCAGGTCTTGCTGGCGCAGGATCTGGCGCAGCTTGTTGAACACCGAAACCGTCTGCGCTTCAGTGTTGCCAAACACCCCTGGAACCGTTGGATCAGCCAGGTCCGGCAAGGTCCCGCTGACGAAAATCAGGCTGGCGGACGCCGGTACGGTGACGGTCTGCGAGATCGGGAAATCGCCGACGCTGGTGCGTTGAATACTGTCGCTCATGGTGTGTCTCCTTAAGAGGCGGCGAGTGCCGCGACCTGTCGTTGTTGGGTAACGCGTTCGGCCAGTTGCGCGATCACATGCCGCGCCGAGTTGGCCGCCGATTCCTGCCAGATGCCCACCCCGCTTTGCACCAGGCCATCACCGGCGAAATACACGCGGCCGTGGCCGGCTTCGAGCAGGCTGCTGGCGTCGGCCGGGAAGTGTTCGCGTTGCAGCCATGGGCCCTCGCTGAAGGGGATCTGTTCCCAGGTCACCGCCAGGGGGTGGCGCAGGTGTTTGGAATAGCCGGGATGCAGCAACTCCACGGCTTCCTTGGACGCGGCGTACTGCTCGGCGAAGGGTTTGGCACCAAATACATCGGCGCCCTCGCCCGTCACGTAGCCCGCCACCAGCAGGCCCTCGCGGGTGTTGAGGTCGTTACTCGGGTACCACAGCAGGCGCGCCGGATGCTCGATCCACGACAGGCCGCCGTAGGTGCGGTAGTCGGTTTCCCAGAAGCGCGGGGATTGCCACGCGACCTTGGTCGCCTGGTCGCTGCGGGTGCTGCGCAGCGCGGCTTTGATCGGGTCGCTGAAGTCAGTGTCGAGTTTGGCCAGCAGCGGCAACGGCAGGGTCGAGATCAGATAATCGGCACGCACCACCTGTTCGCGGCCGCTGTGCCGGTCGTGATAGGTCACCGCTACGCCGTCTTCCAATTGACGGATCTGGCGGACCACGGCACCTGGCTGCACATGGTCACGCACGCGCTGGTAGAAGGCGTCGGTGATGCGGTCCATGCCGCCGACCGGTTGGAACATGGTCGCCGAAAACTCCGGAAACTCGGTGTGCAGCAACGCGCCCCACAGCTCCGGGTGCAGCAGTTGATCCAGCGACAACGGGCTGCGACTGGCGGGCAAAGCGCCCGGATGTGCGGGAGACTCAAGGTGCCCCGAACGGATCGTGCCCTCGAAGGCCAATTCCTGGGACAAGTCGCCATACACCCGCAAAAACGCCAGCAACCGCGTGCGCTCCTCAACACTCAGCACATCATCGAGGGCATCACGTTGCACCGCTTTGGCCAGCAAACCGGACAAGTGCCCGCGCGCATCATTGATCGCCTGGCCGACGCTGAACGCCGGCTGTTGCACATCGGGCCGCACTTGCGCGCCATGGCTGCTGTTGACCAGCACTTCCAGGGGTACGCCCAGTTCGCTGCAATAGTCGAGGATCGTACGGTGCTGGCTGGGGATTCGTGCAGGACCTGCGTTGAAGTAATGCCCCTGGTCGAACGCCGCCGTTTGCGTGCGACCATCCTTGTAGTCCACGCGGTCGCCATGGCGCAGGGTCCAGGTGCGCCCGCCGACCCGCTCGCGAGCCTCCAGTACCTGCACGTCAAACCCGGCGCGGCTCAGCTCCAGGGCACTGACCAGCCCGGCGATCCCGGCGCCCAGCACCAGCACACGGGTGCCCTGCCCCAGGCCTTCCTTCAACTTCAACGGTTGCGGGCGGCGGTGCGATGACGGCCCCAATCCCAATACCGCCAGTGCATCCTTGACGGCTGTTTCGCCGCCTACCGCCGCAATGCTCGACAGCGCTTCACGTCGTGTCAGTCCCATGTCGATTGCTCCTTAATCCGGCAGGCCCGGTGGGTTGATCAGCGACTTGTCGACGCGCTCCACGTCCAGGCCCCAGCGTTGCAGCACCTGCTCGTATTGGCCGCCGACAATCGCGCCTTCCAGGGCGGTGTGGATCGGTTTGACCAGGCCGTTGTCCTTGCGCGTGGTCACGGCAATATCCGCCTGCAACGGCCAGCCACCGTTGACCGTGCCGACACGCTTGATGCCACCGGTGATTGCCGCCGAATAGGCGTAGACCGAGTTAGGCCCGAACAGCGCGTCGCTGCGTCCGGACTGCACCGCCAATTGCGCGGCAGCCTGGTCGTCGAAGTACTGCAACAGCGCGGGCTTGAGGCCGGCCTTTTCGTTTGCTTCGTTCCAGGCCAGCAGGACTTTTTCCTGATTGGTGCCGGAGCCGACGATGATCTTCAGCCCGGCGATGTCCTCGGCCTGTTTGATCTCGGTGATCTTGCTGGTGGCCTTTACGTAAAACCCCAGCACATCCTGGCGATAAGTGGCGAAGTCGAAACGCTTCTTGCGCGCCTCGGTCACGGTGACATTACTGATCACCGCGTCGTACTTGCCCGAGCTGACGCCCAGGGGCCAATCCTCCCAACTGGTCTGCACCACGTTGAGTTGCAGGCCGAGGCTGTCAGCCACCAGTTGCGCGGTGTCGGCTTCGCTGCCGATGGTGGTCTTGTCATCGCTGGCCAGCAGCGCCAGGGGCGGCCCGGCCACGCCGGACACGGCCACGGTGAACTTGCCCGGCTGGGCGAACTTGAAGCCCGGCGGGATCTGCGCGATAGCCGCCTCGTTGCGTGGCACATGGATGCGCACGCGGTCGGGGCTGAGGTCGACCTGTTGCACGGCAAACGCGCTTTGCGCGGTACTGACGGCAAGCGCCAATAAGGCCACGCGAGCAGTGGTGATAAACATGGGCAGTCTCTCCTTGAACTAAAGCACCTTGCCGAGAAAGGCCTGGGTGCGGGGATGTCGGGGTTGGCGGAAGATCTGTTCGGGCGGGCCTTCTTCGATCAGTTGGCCGTCGCAGAGAAACACCACGTGGTCGGCCACTTCGCGGGCAAAGCCGATCTCGTGGGTGACGATCACCAGGGTCACGCCCAGTTGGGTCAGGCCCTTGATCACGTCGAGGACTTCACCCACCAGCTCGGGGTCGAGGGCCGACGTGGGCTCGTCGAACAGCAGAACCTTCGGGTCCAGCGCCAGGGCGCGGGCGATGGCGACGCGCTGTTGCTGGCCGCCGGAAAGCTGGCGCGGATAGGCATCGGCCTTGTCCGCCAGGCCGACCTTGGCCAATAGCTCAGCCGCCTTGGCCGGCGCCTCGGCCTTGCTCCAGCGTTTGTGGGCCAAAGGCGCTTCGGCAACGTTTTCCCAGGCGGTGAGGTGCGGGAACAGGTTGAAGTTCTGGAACACAAAACCCACGTCGATGCGACGCTTGAGAATCTCGCGTTCCTTGAGTTCGTACAGCAGGTCGCCCTTGCGCCGATAGCCGACGTATTCACCGTCGATGGTGATGTGGCCGCTGTCGATTTTCTCCAGGTGGTTGATGGTGCGCAGCAAGGTGGACTTGCCCGAGCCGGACGGCCCGAGAATCACCGTGACCTTGCCCGGGTCGATGGTCAGGTCGATGCCCTTGAGCACCTGCTGGCTGCCAAAGCGCTTGCCCACGCCCTGGATCTGGATACGTCCTGCGCGCGCTTCACTCATGGGATTTCTCCTTGAGCCAGCCGCGCAGGCGCTGCAACGGCGTGGGCGGCAGCACCCGTGCCGTGCCCCGAGCGAAATGCCGCTCGACGTAATACTGGGCGCTGGTGAGCACGATGGTAATGATCAGGTACCACACGGTAGCCACGATCAGCAGCGGGATCACCGCCTGGGTGCGGTTGTAGATGACCTGCACGGTGTAGAACAGCTCCGGCAAGGCCAGCACGTAGACGATGGACGTGCCCTTGACCAGGCCGATGATTTCGTTGAACCCCGACGGCAGGATCGAACGCAGCGCCTGGGGCAGGATGATCCGGAAGATGCGTCGTGATGCGGGCAAGCCCAAGGCTGCCGCCGCTTCATGCTGGCCGGCGTCGACACCGATCAGGCCGCCGCGAATGATCTCCGCCGCGTAGGCTGCCTGCATCAGGCTCAAACCGAGGACCGCCGTGGTGAACTGGCTGAGCACGTCCACCGTCGACCACTCGGCAAACACCACGCCCGTGAACGGCACGCCGAGCACGATGTGGTCATACAGGTAGGCAAAGTTGTACAGGATGATCAGCACCAGCAACGCCGGCATCGAACGGAAAAACCAGATGTAGCCCCAGGCCAGTGCCGCCAGCAGCGGCGAGCCCGACAGCCGCGCCAGGGCCAGCGCCGTGCCGAGGATCACGCTGAACACCGTGCTCAGCAGCGTCAGCAACAACGTCTGCCCCAGCCCGCGCAGCACCGACGGCGAGAAGAACCACTGGCCAAACACGCCCCACTCCCAACGCGGGTTGGTGGCCAGGGAATGCGCAATGGCGAGCAGCACCAGCGCGGCAAAGATCGACCCGGCCCAACGCCACGGATGGCGGGCGGGCACCACTTGCAGGGCTTTGATCGGTGTGGCGACACGGGCCTGGCGAACCACGCGGGGTGGGTCAATCAGGTCATAGGGTTTGGCGACGATAGGCATGGTGTATTCCTCGGCCTCAGAAGGCATAGGTCAAGCGGGTGTAGTAGTACCCGCCGGTGAATCCGTAAGGCGAATAGGTGCCGTAGCTGCTGACCATGGTGCTGCTGGGCACGCCTTGTTTCTTGGGGTAGACGTCGAACAGGTTCTTGGCGCCGATGGCCACGTTGAGGTCTTTGGTGAGGTTGTAGCCAAGGTCGAGATCGGTGATCCATTTGGCCGCGTAGACCCGGTCGAGGCTGCGGTCGGCAGAGACGTTGACCTCTTTGTAGGCGCCGTAGCGGGTCAAGGCCAGGTTGAGGTTGAAGCGGCCGAAGCTCCAGTCACCGCCCAGGATCAGCTTGGTGCTGGGCTGCACGCCGGTGATCAGGTTGCGTGCCTGGCGATCCATCAGGTCGTAGGACGTGCCCAGGATCGTGGTGGATTCCTTGTAGTTGAGGATTTTGGTCTGGTTCCAGTTGAACGCTGCGGTCCACTTCAGCGCGCCGTATTGGCCCAGGTCCTGGCTGTAGTTACCGACCAGATCGAGGCCTTTGGTGCGGGTGTCGGCGCCGTTGATAAAGTACTGGCCGCCGGAGGTGGAGGTGATGCCGTTGCCTTGCAGCACCTGGGTAATTTCCGGGCCGAGCAAGGTGCCGGTCAGGGTGATGCGGTCACGCAGGTTGATCACGTAGGCGTCGGCGGTAAAGCTCAGGCGGTCGGTGGGCGTGAGGGTGAAACCGAGGCTGAAGTTGGTCGAGCGCTCGGGCTTCAGATCCTGGGCGCCCAGGGCCTGGGCCGCCGCCGAGCCGGTGGGCAGCACGCCGTAGTTGATTGACTGATACACCCCGTCCACCACGCCATAGGTGGTGGAACGCGCACTGAACAGGCTGTTGGCCAGGGACGGCGCACGGAAGCCATTGCTTACCGTGGCACGCACCGCGAATTGCGGTGTGAAATCGTAGCGGGTGGTCAACTTGCCGCTGCGGGTGGCGCCGACGCCCTGGTTGTAATGCTCGTAGCGAAACGCGGTGCCCACGTACCAGTCCGGCACCGGGTTGAAACCCACGTCGACGTAGCTGGCCAGGCTGTTGCGCGAGGCGCTGCTTTCTTCATCCGGTGAAATGCCGTTGGTGACCTGCGCCCCGCTTGACGCGCAATTGCCCGGCGCCACGCAGTAGCCGCCGTTGGCGTAGGACTCGTAGTCACCGGCCTGCACTTCATAGGTATCGCGCCGATGCTCGAAGCCATAGCTCACATCCAGCGGCTTTTGCAGGCCGATATCGAAGCCGCGCTTGAAGTCGAGGTTGGTGGTCAGCTCGGTGCTGATCCAGGTACCGGAGGTAAAGCTGTTCGGCGTGGCCTCGCCCAACGACGGGTTCTGGTTATGGGTGGTGCCCTGCTCCGCTTCGTTGCGCCCGTAAGTGGTGGACAAATCCCAGTCCCACTCGCCGACGGTGCCTTTGCCGCCGAACGCGGCCTGGAAGTCGTCTTCGTCGATGTACCAGGTCGGCGTGTAGCCGCCGGGGTAGCCATTGGGCCCGGTGGTGATGGTGTTGGTGATGGTCGGCAGGCGGAAATTCTGCCCCTGCTCGGCCTTGCGCCGCGAATAGGTGGTGAACGAATACAGGCTCAAATCGTCGTCGATCGGCAGCTCGGCGTTGTAGCCCAGGGTCAGCAGGTTGGTCTTCGGCGTGCCGTAGCCGCCATAGGTGGAACGCCCCGCCTGCTCATAGGCTTGGGCATAGGTGTAGCCGTTGGCGCTGGCCTTGTTGTCATCGTTCTGGCTGCGCGCATCCAGTGCCAATTGCACGATGCCGCCGTTGCCGATTTCAAAACCCTTGTTGAGGCTTTGTTGCACGGTCTGCTTTTTGCCGTCGTAGCCAAGGCCCGCGTTGGTCACCGACGTGCCGCTGGTATCGGCCTTGAGGATCACGTTGATCACCCCGGCAATGGCGTCGGAGCCGTACTGCGCGGCGGCGCCGTCGCGCAGCACTTCCACATGGTCGATGGCGCTGATGGGGATCAGGTCCAGGTCGGCCGGCGCGGCGCCAGTGTTGATGCCGTTGATGTTCAACGTGGCCGCGGTGTGGCGACGTTTGCCATTGACCAGCACCAGCACTTCGGCGGCACTCATGCCCCGCAGGTTGGGAGCGCGGGCAATGCCGCTGGCGTCCCAACCGGTTTTTTCCGGCAGGGTGAGCGATGGGATCACCGCACTCAACGCCTCCATCAAACCGGGCTTGCCGGTACTTTGCAGTTGCTTGGCGCTGACCACATCAATCGGCACCGGGCTGCTGGTGACCGTGCGCTGCTCGGCGCCACGGTTGCCGGTGACCACCACGGTGGACAGGGTGCTGTCGTCCTGGGCGTGGGCGGCGTTGGCCAGGACGGCCAGTGTCAGGAGGGTGGTGGGTTTCAGCGTTTGCTTCATGGGCGTGCCTGTCTTTCCAAATCGCGAAGTCGGGCACTCACGCGGCGGGGCGCGGTGCTCGGTTTTTTTGGGCGTGTTGCGGCAATTTGGGGTTAGGGCGAGTGCGGGGGTTGAATTGGCAACATACGTTGAACTCCCTTCCAACGATTCTGCTGCGGGGGATGATCACCCGGTTATGGCGCGCAGAATCTTGATTACGCTGGGTACCATCCGAGGTCAGGGGTAGGCTGTTGCGATCAAACATAACGGAATGGGTTGGGGAAATATAATGCTGTTTTGGTATAAGCTAATATTCTCTAATTTTATTATTTTTTATATTTTTTATTCATTTAAATAATGTTTTTTTGGGATCCAGCATGATCAACAACGCATTGAAGGGAGAATTCCATCAGGAAAAGGCAATGAGTTTATGGAGAATTGCTGCGTTTTCGGCGGATTGAAAGCGCAGTTGAACGTCTATCTGACACGCAGAAACGTATATCCAACAGATATACTCGTATAGACATAAGATACACAGGCACCTTACTATCCACCCGAGGAGGCTAAGACCTGAAAACAACCCTTCCAAGGTGGGACCCCAGCATGGCTGCAATTACTGAAAAACCCAAACCCGTTCCGATCAACATGAGAGCGGACGAAAGAAAGCGCAACCTGATCGATCTGGCGGCGGCCCTGTCCGGTCGGGATCGGACCAGCTTCATTCTGGAGGCTGCTTGCCAAAAAGCAGAAGAAGTCATCCTGGATAAGCGTCTGTTCCTTCTTGACGACGTCGCATTTGACGCATTCGAACAGGCCATGGATGCCAACCCGATACGAGGTAACGAATGCCTGCATCAACTTCTCGAAAGACCCAAAAGGTGGAGCTGAGGGCCCCCGAAAAGCTGAACGGCGAACACATCCTGGATCAATTCGATTCAGGTGAACGGTCGATCGACGATTACCTGCAAAGGCAGGCGCGTAAGGCTCAGGCAGCCAAACAAGCTGTGGTTTACGTCGTCTGCCGCAAGGACACCTCGATTGTCATGGGGTATTACACGCTCTCGAGTGGTTCCATCGCCCGCGCGAATGTCGCCCCGAAGAACCATCAACGCAATTCGCCAAGCGTTCATCCTGTAACCCTGCTGGGGCGCATGGGTATTACTCAAGCGGCTCAAGGCCAGGGCTATGCCATCGACCTGCTGCAGGACGCCATTGAGCGCGCCATCAGCGCCTCGAATGCCATCGGGTCCAGCGCACTGATTGTTCATCCACTGAACGAGCGCCTTTCGAGCTTTTATACCAAGTACGCAGGGTTCATACCGTGCCCAGGGCTATCGCCGATTACGTTGATGTTGCCGCTTCGCTAGCCAATGACATTGCCATCGCAACATAGATCTCTACGCAACTTCATCAGGATAATCCGTAGATAGCCGTTACCGCAGCAACGGATATGTACTCGGTCAGATCCAACATTCTGGTCGGCTGTCAGGCCGCGTGTGTGTGTCTGGTGTACTCGGTTAAAAATGTGGGAGGGGGCTTGCCCCCGATAGCGGTGGTTCAGTCACCGTCTGCATCAACTGACACACCGTTATCGGGGGCAAGCCCCCTCCCACACTTTTGACCACGTTCCTTCAGTTAGCCGGCTTCAACAGCTGCATCTGCTGCCGATAATCATCCGTCACCTGCCTGGCCTGGCTGCTGCTGGTAATGACCCTAGGTGTAATCAAAACAATCAGTTCGGTCCGATCCTTGGACTTGCTGGTATTCCCAAACAACCACCGCAACCCAGGAATCTTGCCCAGATACGGCACCGCACTCACCGACTCCGCGTTGTCCTGCTTGATCAACCCCCCCAACAACACCGTCTGCCCACTCTGCACCGCCACCTGGGTCGACACCGAGCGCGTGGAGATACGCGGGTTCGTCGGCGTATCGCTGCCAGTGGACGCCTGGTCCTGTGCATCACTGACCTGTTGTTGAATATCCATGTACACCAACCCACCCGGATTGATCCTCGGCACTACATCCAGGATCACCCCGGTCTGCACATATTCAACACTGCTCAACGTGGTGTCTGAAGTACCGGTATTCACAGTGGTCTGGCTGATGGGAATGTTGTCCCCCACCTGAATCTGCGCCGGCTGGTTGTTCATCACCACCAGCGACGGCGCCGACAGCACCTGGGTGCGGCCATTGGTTTCCAGGGCATGCAGCGCCACTTGCAGGTTGGAGCTGACGAAGGAATAGAACAACGAATCCGCCGCCCCCAACCCGGCCCCGCCACCGCCCAGTGCACCTTGGCTGCCGGAGGCGTTGGCCACGGTGGTGCTGGTGGAATTACCCGCCAGGCGTCCCAGGTACCACTGCACGCCGAGGTCCAGTTCACCGCTGAGTTTGACCTCAAGAATGCGCGTCTCGATCTGCACTTGCAGCGGCGGATTGTCGAGGCGTTTGATCGCCGATTCGATCTCTTTCCACTGCACCGGACGGGTGCGCACCAGCAGTTGGTTACTGCTTTTCTGCGCGGTAATGCGCGTGCCGGCGTCGAGGCTTTTGGCCGGGGCGCCTTCGGTGGTTTGCGGTTCGGCGCTGTCTTCGGCTTCGGGCTCCTGCGCTTCGTCATCGACCACCGGCTGGGTAGTGTTCAGCCCACCCGGTGTGCTGCCGGACGTGCTGTTGGTGCCCGGCGACGACAAGGTCGCGGTGCGCAAACCGGGGGCGACCTTGGCCGGGGTGTCGTCCTTGATCGCGCCGCTGCCGTAGATCTGCCGCAGGTACTTGGCGAGGTCGCTGGCCTTCATGTTGCGCACGTCGTACACGTACATTTGCGGCTCGTTGCCGCCGCCTTCGTCGATGGTGTGAATCCAGTCGCCGACTTCACTCAAGTATTGCGGTTGCGAAGAAATCGCTACCACCGAGTTGGTGCGCTCGATCGGCAGGAATCGCACCATGCCCGCCAACGGCATGCCGCTGTCGGGGCCGAACATCTTTTGCAGTTCGGGCATCAGCTCGGCCACCGAGGCCCGTTGCAGGCCGAACACGCCGACGGACATGCCTTTGAGCCAATCCACGTCAAAGGTGTCGATGGTGTCCTGGTAGTTGGCCAGTTCCTCGGGGGTACCGGCCAGGCTCAGCACATTGCGCGCCGGGTCCACCAGCAAGAATGCATTTTCCCGGGCGAACGGCTTGAGCAGTTTCTGCATTTCAGTGGCAGAGATGTAGCGCAGTGGAAACAGCCGCGCCGACAGGCCGCTGGACGGTTGCGACACACGCATTTCCGGCACTAGCTTGCCCGCCACCGCCTGGTTGGCCGGCAGGATCACATAACGACTGCCCTGCTTGATCATCGCGTTGTCGGTCCAGGACAGCAGGGTTTCCAGAATCGACAATGCCTGCTGTTCGTTCACCGGTTTGGAGGTGGAGAAGCTGACGTTGCCCTTCACGCCCTGGGCGATGCTGTAGTTCTCATGCAGCAGGTCGCCCATCACGCTGTTGATCACCGCTTCAATCGGCTGGTCGGCAAAGTTGAACACGATGTCGCCGCCCTCCTCCTTCGCAGACGCCGCCGCAACCGGTTGGCGCACGAACTGCTGATTGCCGCGAATCAGTTGGCGCTGAGGCGGCGTTTTTGCCTGGGGCTGGCCGTTGTCGACCGGGGTTTGTTCACTGGCCGGGTCCACGGGCGGACGTTGTGAGCCGGTGCCCTGCATCGCTTCGTGCAACAGGGCCTCGTCCGGGTCGAGGTGCTCGGGGAATGTCCCGCAGCCACCGAGGGCGACGGCGGTGGCCAGGCAAAATGCGGTGGTGCGCAAGGCGCCAGGGAAAGTATCGATCAAGGGGTGGACTCGTGAGGAAGGGTAATCGGCGGTGTGCTGGACGGCGGCGGCAAACGCAGGGCCCGCAGGCTCAAGGTCTGGCTGCGGCCGTCAAGTACGAAACGGGCGTCGCGGGGGGTCAGGTGTTCCAGGCGCCAGCCGTTGGGCAGGGTCTGGTCCTGGTGGACTTTCAAGGGTGGGCCGTCGGCGCGCTTGAGCAAGGCCACGCGCAGGTCACCGTCGAGGACGATACCAGTCAGCGTGAGGCTCGACAGGCTGGAGACAGCGCCTTGGCCCACCGCGCGGTCGGGGCTGCGGTCGGGGCTGAACAACGGCGCCTGCCACGTACCGGCCAGGCTGTCCAGGGTTGCGCTCGGGGCCACCAGCACCTTGGCCGAGGCATTGGCGCGGCTATCGGGCGCGGGCGGCGGTAACCACTGCGGCGCGTCGCCGAGGCTGCTGAGGATGCCGGCCATGAGCACACCCAACAGCCCGGCCACGCCGATCAAACCCCATTCCAGGGGACGCAAGGTGCTGATCATCGGCGCACCTGCGCGGCGGCGGCCGGTTGCAGGTAGCCGCGCACCAACAGGTGCACCACCAGCTTACCGGCGCCGCCACTGGCGGGGGCGTTCGGGGCGCGGCGGATGCTCATTTCATCGACAAACAGAAACGGCCGCTGGTACTCCAGCTCATGCAGGATCGCGGTCAAGGGCTCGATGGCGCAGTTGAGGGTCAGGCTGACTTTGACTTGGCGATAGGGCTCGGCATCGTCCTGCTCAGGGGTGATGGGCATGCGCTGGGTCAAGCTGCAGCCGCCACCGAGGCCGGCGCGGCTGTTGATCAGGTCGGCGATGCGCTGCATCAAGTCGGCGGCCACGGCGCTGGGGTCATCGCCGGGCAACAGGCTGGTGCTGCTGGCTGGATCCTGGCGCGCTTCTTCGAGTTGCTGGCGCAGGCTGTCGCCCTGGCGCAACACGCCGGCGTAGCGCTGTTGCTGTTCGCGCAGTTGCTCGGCCTGTTCGCCCAAGGTGCGCAACGGGCCGGCAAACCAGCTGTCGATCAACAGCCAATAGGCGGCGCCGAGCACCAGCGCGAGGGCGATCAACGCGGCGCCACGGCGTTCACGGGGTGTCAGTGGTCGGCGCATCGGCGGCCTCCTGGTGCAGGTGGGCGCGCAAGGAAAACTGATCCTTGCCGGTTTGCGCATCGGGTTGGATCACCCCTTCGAACTGGGCGTTTTCCAGGCTGCGGCAGTTCTTGATGCGGGTGATCAACGCGCTGGCCTTGGCGCTTTGCCCGGAGAAGGACACGTCGGCGCCGTCGTTGACTTCCAACTGGTCGATCCAGGTGTCGGGCGGCAGGCAGGCGGTCAGCTCGCTGAGCAGCGCGGCCAGGGGCGGCTGCGCGGCCTTGCGGCGGATCAAGTACTGCGCGGCGCCGCGGGTATTGAGCAGTTGCTGGCGCAGGGCCTGGACTTCGGCGACCTGGGCGCGCTGGGACTGCACGCTGTGTTGCATGGCGTCGAGTACGCGCTGGCGATCGTTGAGCCACAGCAGCATGGCGGCAATCAGCAAGGCGCCGCACAGCCACGGCAGGCTGCGTTGCAGGCCCTTGCCCGCCGGGCGCTGGCGCGGACGCAACGGCGCCGGCAGCAGGTCGATGCCCATGGGCACGCCGGCGCTGTCGCAGACATCCACGGCGTGGGGTTGCAAGCCAAGTGCCGCGCAGTCGTCGAGGATCTGGTCCAGGCGCTCGCGCAGGATTGCCACCAGCGTCACCTGCAGATGGGTGGCTGTGCGGCGTTCCTGGCGGGCGACAAAGTACAGCTGGGCGGCGTCGAACGGGGTGAAGCGGTCCAGTTCATAACCGACCACCGTCGACAGGTTGCGCGCGGCGGCCACCGGCAATTGCAGGCTCTGCACCAGCACCGCGTCTGGTGCCAGCAACAACACCTGGCGTGCCTCGCCAGGGAGCTTTTGCACAGGCGCAGTGAGCGGCCACGGGTAGACGCGCTCGGGCATGTCATGGGGCAATAACCAGCCAGGCAGGCAGCCACGCAGCTCCTTGAGCCACAGGTCCCAGCCCTGTTGCAACAGGCTGCCTTGCCAACGCTGCACGGCGGGCTCCAGGTATTTATTCATTCTTGCCAACGTAGGACTCGATAAGGTTGTGCGCTGCCTTGCGCGGGGCTCAATAACACCGTGGCTTGCAGCTCGGCGTGGTAACCGCCGGGGCGTTGGGCGCGGCTGCTGACCACCAGCACATCACCGGGGTCGGCACCCACCGCGCTGGCGTGTGGCAGGTTGAGGGCGTGGCGCATCAACGGGCTGGCGAAGGCCGGGTCGGGCCGGTCCAGGCCACTCCACAGGCTGATTTCCGGCACCAGCGCGCTGTACAGCGCCTGGGTCATGCCCGGCAACTGCCGGACTTCTTCCACCACCCGAAACGGCGCCAGGCCTTGGTTGCGGCGCATCTCCAGGTCCCTGGCCAATTGCTTGGCCTGGGCCTGGGTGGCACCGCAGGCCAGGGCCAGGCGAGCAAAATCGCCCACCTCGGCGCTGTTGAGGTACAACTTGCCGCGCTCGCTGCGCAGGCTTACGTGCAACTGCGCGTCGTCAAACACCAGCGGGATTTCACGCCCGTCGGCAATCCATTGCTTGCGCTGCGACGGGTCGGCCACGGCTTGCATCGCCAGCGCCACGCCCGCCTCTGCCGCCAGCACCGCCTGGGTATGCTGGCGATGCCATGCGGCCTGGCGGGTTTCCAACTGCACCCAGCCGGCCAATCCGCCGAGCAACAGGCTGAGCAAGGCCAGCACCCACAGCACCAGCAACAGCGCCACACCGCGTTGATGCCTGATCATTCGGGCGCCCCGCCGGACAGGTTCAAGCGCAAGGCCACCACCTGGGTCACCCACGGCACCGGACCGTTGACCCGGGCGGCAATCCGCACCGCGTAGGGCAGGCGCTTGGGCCACGGCCACGCGCTGATCCAGCCGGTGGCCTGACCCTTGGGCGACAGGCCGCGATAGCTCAATTGCAGGTCTTCGACGCCCCTGATCAACACCTGTGGCTCGCTGCGCGAGGCCGGTACGCTGACTTGCGCCAGGGACTCAAACCGGGCGAACGCCACCTGCAAATCACGCGGCGCCTCGGGCCCGGTCAGTTGCAGGGTGAAACGCTGAATGCCGCCGCCGAGCACACCGGGCAGGGTCGCGACAAACTGCATGCGCTGCGGCTCGCCTGTGAAAAAACCATCGACCTGGCTGTCGTCCTCGGTCACATCCAGCGGTAACGCCTCGCTGATGGCGGTGCGCAAAAACTGCTGGGCGGCACGCATTTCGTCCAGGCTGACCGTGTAACGCTGGGCCTTGAGCACCGCGCGATTGGCACCGAGCAACGCGCCACCAACCAACGTCAGCAACACCCCCAGCAGGCTGAGCACAATCATGATTTCGAGCAGGGTAAAGCCCTGCTGGCGAGGCTTCACAAACCGGCCCCGGCAGCACGCAGTTTCAGGGTGCTGAACTGCGCCTGGCGCGGGCCTTCGCTGACGCTCAGGTCCAGGCGAAACAGGTGCGCCTGGCCGATGCGGCTCGGCTGTTGGGCAATGCGCAGTTGCCAGGCGACGCCGTCCATTTCGCCCTGGCGCGTGCCGCTCGCCAGCGGGCCCGTGCCCTCCTGATCCATCACGCTCAAGGCCGCATGGGTGAGGCGGTCGCTATGGGCCACCTGCAACAGCGAGCGCGCACTTTGGCCAAAGGCGACCAGCAGCACCGTGCTACAGATCGCCATCAGCGTCAGCGCGGCGAGCATTTCCAGCAGGGTGAAACCGCGCTGGTGCTTCATCGCAGGGCCCTGGACTGGACGCTGCCGGTCAGCCAGCCAATGTCGATGCGCCAACGCCGGCTGCCGTTGGCCAGTAGCAGGTTGCCGCCGGTGGAGCTGCCATCGGGATAGAAATCCACTGCCGAGCCCGCTTGCTCGGCGGTGTGCAGGGTCACTTGCAAACCGGCCGGCCAGTGCTGTTTCGGGCGACCGGGCGCCTGGACGCTCAAGTTGCGCAAATCGAAAACGGTACTTTCCGTGGTGCCACTGACAATCGCCCGCGCCCGCGTGCTGCGCAGCGCCTCGACGATCTGCCCCACCGCCTGGCGCTCTTTCGCTGCGCGCAGACCTTGTTGCAGGCCAAACCCGACCAACCCGGCCGCGATGCTGATCAAGACGATCACCACCAGCATCTCCAGCAGGGTAAAGCCGCGTTGGGCGCTGGCCATGGGTTATTCCCAGTTGCCCAGGTCGGCGCTGTAGCCTTCGCCGCCGGGTTGGCCGTCCTGGCCGTAGAAGATCAGGTCGAACGCGCCGTGCTCGCCGGGGAAGCGATAGCCGAAGGCATGGCCGAACGGGTCCTTGAGGTCCGACGGCTTGGCGTATGGCCCGGCCCAACCGGCGCTGTTGCCGGGTTTTTCGACCAACTGCTGCAGGGTCTTGGGCGGTGAGCCGATATCCAGCCCGTAGCTTTCGATTTTCATCGACAGGCTGGCCAGTTGCGCTTTGCCCGCGCCGTATTTGCCCTTGTCGACGTTACCGCCGACCTGGCGCACCACAATGGTCGCGACGATGCCCAGCAGCACGATGACGGCAAGCATTTCCAACAGGGTGAAACCGCTTTGGCGGCGTGCAGGTTTTGAGCGCATGGGAGTGGGTCCTCGGGGGTTCATATATGGCTGGTCAGGCTCATCAGCGGCAGCATGATCGCCAGCATGATCACCGCCACCAGCACCGCCATGACCACGGTCAGGGACGGCACCAGCGCGGCGAGCAGGCGGTCGATGCCGCGTTTGGCTTCGACGTCGAACACGTCGGCGACCTTGAGCAGCATGCTGTCCAGTTCGCCGGCCTGTTCGCCGACTTCAATCATTTGCAGGGCCAGGTCCGGCAGCAGTGGCTGCGTGCCAAAGGCACTGGCCAGGGTGCCGCCGCCCTTGACCGACTCGGCGGCCTGGGCGACCTGCGCTTGCAGGGCACGGTTGGTGCAGACCTGGCGGGCAATGACCAGGGCTTGCAGCAGGGCCACGCCGTTACTGAGCAAGGTGCCGAGGGTGCGCGCCAGGCGGGCGGCTTCGACCCGTTGCAGCAGCGGGCCGATGAGGCGAATGCCCAGCACGCGGCGGTCGTAGCGTTCACGCCGTTGGGGATCACGCAGGCGAGCGAGCAACCCCCAGATGCCGACGATCAGCCCAGCCAACACCGCCAGGCCATAGGCGCCGAGGAACTGGCCCAGCCCCAGGATCACTTCGGTGATCAACGGGATCGGAACGCCCAGATCCTTGAAGATCGGCACGAACTGCGGCACGACATACGCCAGCAACAGCGCCAGGGAGCCGAGCACGCCGACCACCAGGAACGCCGGATAGATCAGCGCGTTGATCACCTCGCCCCTCAGCAACTGGCTGCGTTCCAGGTAATCACTGAGCTGGCGCAACGTATTTTCCAACGCGCCACCCGCTTCCCCCGCACGCACCATGCTCAGGTACAGCGGCGAGAACTGGCTGCCCTCCTCTTCCAGGGCTTTGGACAAGGGCTGACCGGCCTTGACGTGTTCACGAATGCGCTCGATCAACGCACGGGTCTGGGGCTGGCCGGGCTGCTTGAGCAAGATGCCCAGGGAGCGCTCCAACGGCTGCCCGGCGCCCAGCAGCGTGGCCAGTTGCTGGGTAAAACTGACCAACGCCGCGCCGTTCAGCTGCCCGCGCCCAAACGCGTTGCGCAGCCCTTGGGCGCCGGCCACATCAATGTGCAATAACAACAAGCCGCGCTTGTGCAGCGCGGCGACGGCGGCGTCCTGGTCCTTGGCTTCCAGGGTGCCATTGTGCGGGGTGCCCTGGCTGTCGAGGGCGCGGTATTTGAACAGGCTCACGTGCCCTCCCCGCGTGTCACGCGCAGCACTTCTTCCAGGGACGTGACCCCGGCCACGGCCTGACGCAGGCCTTCTTCATGCAAGGTGCGCAGGCCACCACGACGGGCGGCCTGCTCCAGCGTGGCGGCGTCAGCCTGGCGCATCAGCAGGCTGCGCAGTTCCTCGTTCATCACCAGTAATTCGGTGATTGCACTGCGCCCGTGGTAGCCACCGCCCGGTGCGTCGGCGCGAGGGCGATAGAGCAGGATCGGACGCTGCTCGGTAAAGCGCTCCAGGCCGTGTTCGGCAATCAATTCCGCCGGCGCTTCGAAGGCTTCGCGGGTGGCCGGGTCGAGGCGGCGCACCAGGCGCTGGGCGAGGATGCCGTTGACGGTCGAGGCGATCAGGTAGCTCTCCACGCCCATGTCCAGCAGGCGCGTGATGCTCGCCGCCGCGCTGTTGGTGTGCAGGGTGGACAGCACCAGGTGGCCGGTGAGGGAGGACTGGATGGCGATGCGGCAGGTTTCCAGGTCGCGGATCTCGCCGATCATGATCACGTCCGGATCCTGACGCACGATCGAGCGCAGCGCGCTGGCAAAATCGAGTCCGATGGCCGGTTTGACCTGGATCTGGTTGATGCCTTCGAGCTGGTACTCCACCGGGTCTTCCACGGTGATGATCTTGCGCTCGGCGGTATTGAGCCGCGACAGCGCGGTGTACAGCGTAGTGGTCTTGCCCGAGCCGGTCGGGCCGGTGACCAGCAGGATGCCGTGGGGGCGTTCGAGTACTTCGAGGAAGGTTTCCAGGCGCTGCCCGTCGAAGCCCAGGCTCTGGAAATCGAACTGCACCGTCTGGCGATCCAGCAAACGCATCACCACCGATTCACCAAAACTGGTGGGCACCGTGGACACGCGCAAATCCAGTTCCTTGCCCTGGATGCGCAGCATGATCCGCCCGTCCTGGGGCAGGCGGCGTTCGGCGATGTCCAGCCGCGCCATGATCTTGACCCGCGAAATCACCGCCGCCGAAGAGCTGGACGGCGGCGCCTCGGCCTCGTGCAGCACGCCGTCGATGCGGTAGCGCACCTTGAGCTGGTTTTCGAAAGGTTCGATATGAATGTCCGAGGCGCGATGTTCCACCGCGCGCTGCAGGATCAGGTTGACCAGGCGAATCACCGGCGCTTCGGAGGCCATGTCCTTGAGGTGTTCGATGTCTTCCAGCGCACCGCCCTGCTCGTCGAGGTTTTCGATCAGGGTGCCCATGGCCGAGCGGCCCTGGCCGTAGTAACGCTCGATCAGGCTGTCGACTTCGTTGCGCGGCCCCACCGAGAGCCACACCGGCACGCCGCAGGCATAGGCCATGGCCTGGAACGGATAGACCAGCGCCGGGTTGGCCGCCAGCACCCGCAAGCCGCCCTGGCTCCAGCCCACGGGCACCACCTGATAATGGCGCATGAAGCGCTCGGTCAAGGCAGGCAACGGGTCAAGCAACGGTGGCGCGGCGTCCGCCAGTAACAGCGGTGCGCCAAGCAGGTCGGCCCAGGCGCGGGCCAGTTCCACTTCAGAGACCAGCCCAAGCCGCGTGAGCAGGCCGAGCAATTCGGCGTCGTCCGACTCCTGGGACAGGCGCCGGGCGCGTTCCAGATCAACGGTTTTCAAGCCGGCGTGCTGCATCAGCCATGCGCAGACCTGTTCGGTGTGCGGGATGTGCATGTCGCAGGCGTTTATGGGCGTTGAGGGGCTTGGCATGGGTGACTATCTGAGGGGCTATGTTCTGAAGGACTCTGGGAACCCCTGTGGGAGGGGGCTTGCCCCCGATAGCGGTGGACCAGCTGCCGCATACTCCGGCTGATACACCGCTATCGGGGGCAAGTCCCCTCCCACAAGGGGATGGCGTTTTTCCCGTTAGTTCGAGGTCTTCGGCGCGCTCTGGGTGCCATTCAACGGCCGCCCGCCTTTGGTGGTTTCGGCCTTCTGTTTTTTCGCGGCCTTGGCGTCATGGGTCTGGGTCAGCACGGTGGAATCGGCGGTGCCGGACTTGGCATCCGCGTCGGTGGCTTCAGCCGCAACGGCCGCGCCGCTCAATGCAACGCCCAGCACAAAACCGGCACCCAGCAGGGACTTCTTCATAAACATTCTCCAGATAAAAAAACGCGAACCGCTCAAGTGGCGCCTTGAATTGGTTCAAGACCCTACACCAAAGCGTTGTGTATGACAGCGTGTATAAAACATGGCCTTTTAGAACTACCGAGCAAAGCCACTAGTTCGCCATGCCAGCAACTATTTTCTTAAACCAATCGACTGGTAGGTTTAGCCTTAGTTCAAAATCGTAATGAAATATTTCTTATTTCACGCAAAAATTAGCTTTTGTTTGACTTATAACCGCAAGAATTGCCTTAATTATGCGGTTTTCGCGGTTCAAAATGCCATCTCGTGATATCGCCAAGACATCATCTATAACAATAACTAATACAATTATTAAACTTACAGAATCTGCAAAATCCGCCAAGTAATTGCAATTAGCCATCGGTTAAACATTGCGATCAAGGCGAACTATTGCCCACGAAAAAGTGACGAGCGTCGTCCTATTTTTACTGAACTGTTGTCGGAGAAACCCATGAATAAACGCAAAATGATCGGTGCACAGTCGGCATTTGCCCTGCTGGCGCTGGCCGTGTCCCAGGTGCATGCAGCCACCAGCCCCGCCCTGGACGAAGGCAGGGTGAACCGTGCGGAAAAGGCTGCGGACAAAACCCTGGCGAAGATGACCATGGAAGAAAAACTCGCCTACATCGGCGGCACCGGTGGCTGGGACGTCAAGCCGCTGAGCCAATACGGCATCCCGCAGATCCACGGTGCCGACGGCGGCGTTGGTGTGCGCTACACCAGTGAAGGCAACGCCCAGGGCGTGGTCTACCCTTCCGGCCCGAACCTGGCCGCCAGCTGGAACCCGCGCCGCGCCATCGACCTGGGCCGCGCCCTGGGCTACGACACCGCCAGCGGCGGTTATCAGTTCGTCACCGGCCCCGGCGTGAACCTGTACCGCATGCCCTACAGCGGCCGTGCGTTCGAGTACCTGTCCGGTGAAGACCCGTTCCTCGGCGCCAGCCTGGGGCCGGCGGTGATCAACGGCATCCAGTCCCGTGGCGTGTGGGCCAACGCCAAGCATTTCGCGGCCAACGACCAGGAAAGCAACCGCTTCCACCTCGACGAGATCATCAGCGAGCGGGTGCTGCGCGAGATGACCCTGCCGCCCTTCGAGTCCGCCTCGAAGAACAGCAAGGTGGCGATGATGATGTGCGCTTTCCAGAAGGTGAACGGCGAGTTCGCCTGCCAGAACAAACACTTGATGCGCGACATCCTGAAGACCGAATGGGGCTACCCAGGCTTCGTGCAGAGTGACTACAACGCCGTGGTCGACGGCTTGCCGGCGGCACAGGCCGGCACCGATCTGGACATGATGGGCTACCAGATGAACAGCACGGTGCTCAAGCCGTTCCTGGACAGCGGCGAGCTGAGCAGCGCGACCATCGATGACAAGGTGCGGCGCATCCTCAAGCAGATCTACCTGTACAAGTTCGACAGCAAAGCGCCGCTGACCAGCCACAACATGAACAGCGCCACCAGCAACCGCGTGGCCTTGAACGCCGCGCGCGAAGGCATCGTGCTGCTGAAAAACCAGAACAACCTGCTGCCCCTGGATGCCAAGAAGGTCAAGACCATCGCGGTGGTCGGCAACCTGGCCAAGTACGCACCGCCCACCGGTTTCGGCAGCGCGAATGTGATGGCGGCCAACTACATCAGCGAGCTGAGCGGCCTGCAGCAATTGGCGCCGGGTGCCAAGGTCGAGTTTATCGACGGCCTGTCCCTGGACCCGACGGCCTCCAATTGGACCCACACCGACAACGACGGCAGCAGCGTCAAGGGCGTGAAAACCGAGTTCTTCAGCAACACCAACTGGTCCGGCGACCCGGCGGCCAGCCGCACCGACCGCCATGTCGACCTGGACTGGTCCACCGACAGCCTGCCGGTCAACGGCGATACGGCGGCCACCTCGATCCGCTACAGCGGTCAGATCACCCCGACGGTCAGTGGCGAGCAAGTGTTCAAGGTCCGCGCCGACGGTGCCGTGCGCCTCTACGTCAACGGCAAGAAAGTGCTGGATAACGGTGACGGCAAGCCGCTGCCCAACAACAGCATCCCGCCGACCATTCCGGTATTCGCCAAGGTTAATCTGGAAGCCGGCAAAGCCGTCGACATCAAGCTCGAATACTCGCGCCGCAACGGCTACCTCTCGACCATGGGCGGTCTGGTGGGCGTGCAGATGAGCTGGGCGTCGCTGGTCGCACCTCAGGACCTGGCCAAGTACGACGCCGTGCTGGTGGCGGCGGGTAACAGCAATGAATACGAAGGTGAAGGCTTCGACCACAGCTTCGACCTGCCGGAGTTCCAAGGCCAACTGATCCAGAGCATCGCCAAGGTCAACCCGAATACCGTGGTCACCCTGCACGGCGGCACCGGGCTGAAGATGAGCGACTGGATCGAGCAGGTACCGGCCGCCTTGCATGCGTTCTACCCTGGGCAGAACGGCGGCCAGGCGCTGGCGGAGATCCTGCTGGGCAAGGTCAACCCGTCGGCCAAGCTGCCGATCAGCATCGAGCGCAACATCGAAGACAACCCGATCTACGCGACTTTCCCCAAGTTCGACAACCAGGAAACCCTGGCCGAGATGAGCTACAAGGACGACCTGTTCCTGGGCTATCGCGGCTACGAGAAAAAAGGCATCAAGCCGCTCTACCCGTTCGGCTATGGCTTGTCGTACACAACCTTCGGCTACAGCAACATCAGCGTGACGCCGGGGGTGGCGGTTGCAGGGGCGCCGATCAAGGTGTCGTTCGACCTGGCCAACACCGGCAAGGTGGCAGGCGCCGAAGTCGCCGAGCTGTACGTGGGCCAGAACAACCCGAAAGTCGAGCGTGCGCTCAAGGAACTCAAGGGCTACAAGAAGGTGTTCCTGAAGCCGGGCGAGAGCAAGCGTGTGACCATCGAGCTTAACGACCGCTCGCTGGCCTACTACGACGTCAAGAGCAAGCAATGGGTGGTGGACGCTGACAGCTTCAACCTGTCGGTGGGCGCGTCGTCCCAGGACATCCGCCTGAACGCCAAGCTGGTCAACCCGTTCCGCCAGGAACTGTCGACCACCACCAGCAACCCGCTGCCGCGTTCGGCGCTTAATTCGACGCTGCGTGAATCGACGGTCAAAACCGGCGGGGTGCTGCATCAGAATGAAGGGGATGGCGGCACCAGCGACGGTGATGGCTATGACATGAGCGATGACACTACCCAGGGCAGCGCTGCCGGTAACTGACGGGTAAAAGAAGGTGCTTTTTGTGGGAGGGGGCTTGCACCTCCCACATTTGGACCAGGTTTGGCCTCAGGTTCGGATGGCCGCTTCGACCCGCGCAATGTAGGTATCGAAGCGCGCCACCAAGTCCACTTGCTCGGGAAACCGCAGCCATTGGATCTGCAGGCCATCCATCATGGCCAGGATCTCCTCCACCAGCCCGGCGATGTCCACATCACCGCGCACCTCCCCCGCCGCCACCAGGTCGGCAAACTGCCCTTGCATGCGTTGGTGAATCGCTGCGTAGCGCGCCTGGAACCACGCCCAGGCCGGCTGGGTGTCCAGCAGGCTTTCGGCATTCAGGATGGTAAACGCGCGCACCACGCCAGGCGCCGTGGCATTCGAGCGATTGATCGCCCGCAGGCTGCCGAGCAAACCATTCAGGGATTTCTCCGCACGCACTTCATCGGCAATTCGCTGGTTGACCTCATCGCGCCGCTGCAACACGCCCATCAACAGCGAGATCTTGCTGGGAAAATGATGCAGCAACCCGGCAACGGAAATCCCCACAATGCCCGCCACCTGGGCCATCGACGCACCGCTGTAGCCTTCCAGGGAAAACACTTGCAAGGCAGCGTCCAGCAGCTCTTCGCGGCGTTTTTCACCTTTGGGCGCACGGCGGGTCTTGGGGGCAGGTTCGGTCATGGGCAAATCCTTGTGGGCGGCAGAAAAGCTCAGGCGCTTTCCCGTTCGATCAAGTGGCAGTCCAACAGGTTCAAACGCTGTACGGCCTGCGGCAACACGCCCAGGCTTTGCAGCACGCGGGTTGCCGCGAGGACGCCGATCTCCAGGGCCGGCGGTTTGATCGTGCTCAGGCTCGGCAGCAGCATCTCGGCAAACGGGTAGTCACCGAACCCCAGCACCGCACACTTTAACCCGCAACGCTGCCCGGCCAGCAGACCACCGGCGGCCAGGTTGTCGTTGGCGAAGAAAATCGCGTCCGGCGGTGTGGCGCGGCCCATCAAGGTTTCCATGGCCTGCCTGCCCGCGTCGAACGCTGCGCGGTCGGCGTCCGGGACAAACGCCTCCGGCTGCACGCCCAGCTCGATCAGGGTCGCGGCAAAGCCTTCGCCACGCTCCTGGGCGCTGAAGTCACCCGCCACGCTGTTGTGCACAAAGGCCATGCGCCGATAGCCCTTGTCATGCAGGTAGCGTGCGGCGGTGACGCCGACCTGGTAGTGGGAAAAACCGATCTGCACCGGCGCGCGCTCGGGCACGTAGTCCCAGGTTTCCACCACGGGGATATCCGCGTCGGCGATCATCTTTTCAGTGGCCGCGCTGTGGAAGCGGCTGGTCAGCACCAACGCTGCCGGCGACCAGCCGAGAAACGCCCGCACCGCGTTTTCTTCCTGCTCGGCGCTGAAGTAACTCGACGCCAGCAACAGTTGATAGCCGTGCTGGCTGAGCGTGTCACTGAAGCCCTGGATCGTGTTGGCAAAAATCGGCCCGGAGATGTTCGGGATCACCATCGCCACGATCCGCCCACGCGCCGACGCCAACCCGCCAGCCACCAGGTTGGGCACATAACCCAGCTCGGCAACCACCTGGGCAATGCGTTCACGCCGTTCAGGCGACACCTGCTCGGGCTGGTTGAAGTAACGCGACACGGTGATCGCCGATACCCCGGCCTGGCGCGCCACCGTATTCAAGGTGACACGCCCGGCGCCACGGCGTTTGCGCGGTTTGTCTTCGTTCACGGGAAAACCCTGTTAACAACCAAAAAGAATATAGGACTAATTTTTAAGTATTTGACGCTCTAAAGCAGAGCTCACAATAATGCCGATGTTAGCGCTAACAAAGCGCGCTGTCTGCTACTCGCTCAAGCGAATGCCCACGACAGTTTCACAGGCGCTGACGGTCGCAGAACCGCAGCGGACCAGGGCATTTCTTTTGAGCGGGCACAGCATGCACAAACACTCTCACTTATTGTTTCTTGCCGGTCTGACTGCGCTTCCAGTGGCCGGCACCGCTGCCGCCGACGAGCCGCAAGCCACCCTCAAAACGGTGACCGTCACCGCCACCCGGCGCGAAGAATCCCTGCAGAAAGTCCCGGTGGCGGTCTCGGTACTGGACGGCGAGCAACTGGAGCGCGACAACCGCAACGGCGTGGCAAGCATTGCGCAACAAGTGCCGTCGCTGAATTTCCGCACGGGAGCATCGAACAAGGACACCTCGCTGTTTGTGCGGGGCGTCGGCACCATTTCCACCTCCCCTGGCGTGGAGCCGACCGTGGCCACGGTGATCGACGGCGTGGTCTACGCGCGCCCCGGCCAGGCCACCCTCGACCTGCTCGACCTGGAGCGCATCGAAGTGCTGCGCGGTCCCCAAGGCACGCTGTTCGGCAAGAATGCCTCGGCCGGCGTGCTGAATATCACCAGCAAGGCGCCGACCGCCGAGACCCACGGCTATATCGACCAGTCCTACTACAGCGGCAATGAAAGCCGCACCCGCTTCGGCATCGGCGGCAGCCTGGTGCCGGACGTGCTCAAGGGCTCGGTCAGCACGCTGTTCGGCAGCTACGACGGCAACGTCGACAACCAGCACAACGGCCAGGAGGTCAACGGCTACAACCACAAGGGCATTCGCGGCAAGTTGGAATTCACCCCCAATGACGACATGACGCTGACCCTGATCGCCGACTACATGCAGTCCCACGACGACGCGCCGAACGGTGTCGTCAGCAAGTCGCTGAGCCCGGCCTTCAGCAACGCCTTGAGCCCGGTGCGCGCGTCCAGCGACAACCGCGACATCAACACCGACACCCGCAGCCATGTGCAGGACACCAACAAAGGTTTATCCGCCCAGTTGGACTGGAACCTCGGCGACTACACCCTGACCTCGATCACCGCCTGGCGCGGCTGGGACAACACCCAGTACCAGGACGGCGACCGCCTCGGCAGTGTGACCGCCGCGTTCCCCGGCACCGCCGACAAGGGTCAGCTGGACTTCGACCAATACTCCCAAGAGCTGCGCCTGGCCTCGCCCAAGGGTGAGTTCCTGGAATACGTCGGCGGCCTGTTCTACATGCATGGCAAGGACGAAGAGACCTACCAGCGCACACTCACCACCACCACGCGCACCGAGCGTGGCGTCGCCGACTACAGCACCACCAGCGACAGCTACGCGGTATTCGGCGAGACCACGCTGAACTTCACCTCGCGCTTTCGCGGCATCGCCGGCCTGCGCTACACCCATGACGATCTGAAATACGATCACCGCCGCGTGTCCACCTCGGCCACCACCGTCAGCGGGATTCAACCGGCCACCTCCAGCTCCGGCTCGGTGGACGAAGACGGCTGGTCCGGCCGCCTCGGCGTGCAGTACGACATCAGCGATAACGTCACCAGTTACCTGACCTATTCACGCGGCTACAAGGGCCCGGCCTACAACGTGTTCTTCAACATGCAGCCGCGCGACACCGATGCGCTCAAGCCCGAAACCTCCAATACCTGGGAAGCCGGGATCAAGACCACCGCCTGGAACAACCGCCTGACCACCAACCTCGCGGTATTCCACAGCGACTACGACAACTACCAGGCCAACTTTTTCGACACGGTCGCCGGCCAAGTGGTGACCCGTTTGATCAACGCCGGCAGCGTCAGCACCGAAGGCGTCGAGCTGGATTACGCCTTGCAGGCCACCCAGCAACTCAAGCTCTCCGGCGCCCTGGCCTACACCCGTGCACGCATCGATGAATTCGCCTGCCCGGCGGGCGCGGCGGCCACCTGCAACGTCAATGGCAAACCGCTGCCCTACAGCCCGGACTGGAAAAGCTACGTACGCGCCGACTACACCATCCCGCTGGATAACGGCCTGGATATCGAACTGGGCACCGACTACAGCTGGCAAAGCGAAGTGCAGTACGACATCAGCCAGAACCTCGACACCAAGCAAGGCGCCTACGGCATCTGGAACGCCAGCGTGGCCCTGGCCGACTACAGCAACGGCTGGCGCGTGGCGCTGCTGGCGAAAAACCTCGCCGACAAATCCTACTCGCCGCTGCTGGCGAGCGGCGGCAACTACATCTACCGCGCCGTACCCCGTGACGATGAACGTTACTTCGGCGTGCAACTGCGCAAGGATTTCTGACATGAGCCGTCAACTCAAACTCGGCGCCTTTCTCATGGCCACCGGGCACCATGTGGCCGCCTGGCGCCATCCGGACGTGCCGGCCAATGCCGGGCTGGATTTCGCCCAGTACAAACACCTGGCGCGGGTGGCCGAAGCGGCCCGGTTCGATGCGCTGTTCGTGGCCGACAGCATTGCCGCGCCCACCGGCGAGATCGCCAGCCATATGGCGCGCTCGGATCATTTCGAGCCGCTGACCCTGCTCTCGGCGTTGAGTGCGGTGACCGAACATATCGGCCTGATCGCCACCGCAACCACCACCTATAACGAGCCCTACCACGTGGCGCGCAAATTCGCTTCGCTGGATCACCTGTCGGGAGGGCGCGCGGGTTGGAACCTGGTGACCTCGGACGCCGCTGCCGAGGCGCAGAATTTCGGCCGTGATGAACACGTGGGCCATGCCGAGCGCTACCGCCGCGCCCGTGAGTTTTATCAGGTGGTGACGGGCCTGTGGGACAGCTGGGAAGACGACGCCTTTGTGCGCGACAAAGCCAGCGGCAACTACTACGACCCGGCGAAGCTGCACGTGCTCGACCATGCAGGCGAACACTTCCGGGTCAAAGGCCCGTTGAACGTGGCGCGCTCGCCCCAGGGCAAGCCGGTGGTCGTGCAGGCGGGTTCGTCGGAAACCGGCCGCGATCTGGCGGCGCAAACCGCCGAGGTGGTGTTTACCGCGCAGACGTCGCTGGCCAATGCCCAGGCGTTTTATGCCGACCTCAAGGGGCGCCTGCCTCAATACGGGCGTGCGCCGGACTCGCTGAAAATCATGCCCGGCGTGTTTGTGGTGGTCGGGCATACCGAGGCCGAGGCCCAGGCAAAATTCGAGGCCTTCCAGGACTTGGTCGAACCCGAGGTCGGCGTGGCATTGCTCGGGCGCATGCTGGGCAATTTCGACCTGTCCGGCTACCCGCTGGACGGGCCGCTGCCGGAACTGCCATTGACCGACAGCGGGCAACGCAGCCGCCAGCAATTGCTCAGTGAACTGGCCCACCGCGAACAACTGACACTGGCGCAGTTGGGCCGGCGCATTGCCGGTGGGCGCGGGCATTACAGCCTGATCGGCACGCCGGTGCAGATCGCCGATGAACTGCAAAACTGGTTCGAAAACGGCGCGGCGGACGGCTTCAATATCCTGGTGTCCCATCTGCCCGGTGGGCTTGAAGATTTCGCCCAGTGGGTAGTGCCTGAACTGCAACGACGCGGACTGTTTCGCACCGAATACAGCGGCACGACCTTGCGCGAAAACCTCGGTCTGGCCCGCCCGAAAAATCGCTTCAAGGAGGCTCAAGCATGAAAGTCCCAGCACTGTTATTGGCCCTGCTGCTGAGTCAGACCGCGTGGGCGGCCGAGCCCGCCGCCCTGCGCATCGGCTACCAGAAAGGCTCCATCGCCCTGGTCCTCGCCAAGGAACATGGCCTGTTGGAAAAACGCTTCCCGCAGACGGACGTGAAGTGGATCGAATTCCCCGCCGGCCCGCAGATGCTTGAAGCGCTGAACGTGGGGGCACTGGATGTGGGCTCCACCGGCGACATCCCGCCGCTGTTCGCCCAGGCCGCTGGCGCCGACCTGGTGTACATCGGTGCCGAACCACCCAAGCCCAGCGCCGAAACCATTCTGGTGCGCAATGACAGCCCACTGCGTTCGGTGGCGGATCTGAAAGGCAAGAAGGTCGCCTTCCAGAAAGGCTCCAGCTCCCACAACCTGATCCTGCGCGCGCTGAATAAAGCAGGCCTGAGCTACAAGGACATCCAGCCGGTGTACCTGCCACCCGCCGATGCCCGCGCCGCGTTTGAGCAAGGTAGCGTGGATGCCTGGGCGATCTGGGAGCCCTACTCGTCCCTAGCGTTGAGCCAAAGTCCGAGCCATGTGCTGGCCAATGGTGAAGGGCTGGGGTTGTCGGGGCCGGTGTACACCGCACGGCGCGAGTATGCGCGGGACAATGCTGGGTTCGTGCATGACCTGCTGGGTGAGTTGACCGCCGCCGAAGCATTGACCCGCAGCCAGCGCGAGGACAGCCTTAACGTGCTGACCCACTTCATGGGCCTGCCCGCCGACGTGGTTGCGCGCTATATGGACAACCGCCCGCCTTCGCCGATTTTGCCGATTGACGAGGGGATCATTCAGGCGCAGCAGGCAACGGCGGATTTGTTTTTCCAGAACCGGTTGCTGCCCAAGGCGATCGAGGTGAAGCAGGCAGTGTGGAATCCCGAAGCCCACTGAGATCCAATGGCAAATGGACTGTTGTGGTGAGCGGGGGCAAACGCCCTCCCACATTTTTTGACCGCGTCAGCCGTGAGTGCGGGTGCTTTTTTCCACGACGCACATCGGCGTACCGGAAACCGGCTCATTGATGACCTGCACCTGCACCTCGAACACCTCACGCATCAACTGCGCATTGATCACCGCCGCCGGCGTGCCAGCGGCCACCAGCCTGCCGCCGTGCATCACCGCCACATGCTCGGCATAACGACAGGCCTGGTTGATGTCGTGAAGCACGGTGATCACGGTCTTGCCTTCAGCGGCCAATTCGCACATCAGGTCCATGAGTTCGACCTGATGGCTGATGTCCAGGTAGGTCGTCGGTTCATCCAGCAATACCACCGGCGCGTTCTGCGCCAGCACCATGGCCAGCCATGCGCGTTGGCGCTGGCCGCCGGACAGGTCCGCCAGGGCGCGGTCGGCCAGGTTGTCCAGTCCCAGGCGCTGCATGGCCTGGGTGACCTGGGTTTGATCGCTGCCACTGAGGCGTCCCCACAGCGAGTTGTGCGGACTGCGGCCATAGGCAACCAACTGGCGCACGCTGACGCCTTCCGGCACGGGCAATACCTGCGGCAGAAACGCGATCTGCCGCGCCAACTGGCGGGCGGACAAGGCGCTGTATGCCTGGCCGTCGAGGGTCAGTTCACCCTGCGTGGGTTTGAGAATGCGCGCAAAGGCCTTGAGCAAGGTGGACTTGCCGCAGCCGTTGGGCCCGATCAGCGCGGTGACTTTGCCCGCCGGTGGCGCAAACGAAAGACCCTGCACGATACGTGTGCCGCCGTAGCCGATATCGAGCTGGCTGGCCTGGAGAATACTCATGTCATCAACCCTTGAACCGTGCCAGCAACCAAAGAAAATACGGTGCGCCAATCACCGCTGTAAGTACCCCGGCGGGGATTTCGCTGGGCGCGATCAACGTGCGCCCGAGCGTATCGGCCAGCACCAGTAAAAGCGCACCGATCAGCATCGCCGCCGGCAGCAGGTACTGGTGATGCCCACCCACCAGCCGTCGCGCCATGTGCGGTGCGACCAGACCGATAAAGCCAATCGGCCCGATCACCCCCACGCCCAGGCTGGTGAGCAGCACCGCGCAGGCCATCGCCAGCCAGCGCGTGCGGCTCAGCGCTGTGCCGAGGCTGTGGGCGGCTTCATCGCCGAGGGCGATCAGGTTCAGCGGTTTGGCCAGGCACAGCCCCAGCGGAATCAGCAGCACAAACGGCAGCACCAGCGCCACATGGTGCCAGTTGCGGCTCCACAGGCTGCCGGTAAGAGCGAGCAGCGCGGTGTTGATGTCCAGAGGGTGGGACAGGATCAGAAACTCGGTGACGCTGGACAAGGTCACCGCAATCGCCACCCCGGACAGCGCAAAACGCACCCCGGAAAAACTCACTCCGGTGTTGTACAGCGCCAGCAGCAAAGCGCCGCCGGCACCGCCCAGGCAGGCCACCAGCGGCAGCCAGGCAACCGGCAAGTGCGGCCAACTGATGATCGCCACGGTCAGCGCCAGCCCGGCGCCTTGGGTCACGCCGAGGATTTCCGGCGAGGCCAGCGGGTTGCGGATCACGCCCTGCACAATCGCCCCGGCCAGGCCAAAGGCGGCGCCGGCGAGGATCGCGATCAGGCTGCGCGGCAGGCGGTGGTTCCACACTTCGAAGTCGAGGGCGTCGTGGGCCAGCAGGCGGTCGAGGACGGTCACAGGCTTGAGCCACAGCGTGCCGGCGCTGAGGCTGACGAAGGTCGCCAGCAGCAACAGGCCGAGCAGCAACCACAGGCGAAAACGGGGGCGGATCATAGGGCGCGCCTGGCAAGGAATAGAAAGAACGGTGCGCCGATCAACGCGGTGACCACACCGGCCGGGGTTTCCACCGGAAAGGCCACGGCGCGGCTGAGCAGGTCGGCACCGAGCACGATCACCGCGCCCAGCGCCGCACTCAGCGGGATCAGCCAGCGGTAGTCGTTACCGAGAAACTGACGCAGGATGTTCGGCGCAATCAACCCGACAAAACCAATCGGCCCCACCGCGCAGACACTGGCGCCCACCAGCAACAGGCTGGCGACAAACACCTGCAAACGCAGGCTGGCGATGCCCACGCCCAACGAGCGGGCGGCGTCTTCGCCGAGGTTGATCAGGTTCAGGCGTGGCGCGCACCACAGTGCCCACAGGCCGCCGATCAAGGTGCACGGCCACAGCAGTTGCACCTGGGCCGCGCCCACATTGGCGAGGGAGCCGGCCAGCCAGTTCAATACGCTTTGCGCTTGCGCCTCGACCAGAATCACCGTGAGGCGGGTCAACGCAGCGCACAACGCGGCCACCGCAACACCGGCCAAGACCAGGCGGCCTTGGGCCGTGGTCGGCGACCAGGCGCCACCGAGACTGAACACCGTGACCCAGGCCAGCGCACCGCCCAGGCAGGTCATCAGCAAGGCGCCACCGGCAAACGGCGGCGCGACCAAGCCTGTCGAAAACAACGCCAACCCCAACGCCGCGCCCGCCGTCACGCCGAATAACGACGGCGAGGCCAGGCGGTTGCGGGTGATGCCTTGCATCAATGCCCCTGCGAGTCCCAGACAGGCACCGACCAGCGCCGCGCACACCGCCCTTGGCACACGCAGTTGGGCGACGATATAGGCCATATTGCCGCCGACAGCACCTTGATGAACCAAGCCATTCCAGGCATCCGTCGCGGTCAGGGTGAACGGCGACCAGCTGTACAACGACAACCAGAACAGCACCGCGCCGAGCAGCACAATGCCCGCCGCCGCGAGACTACGCGCCATGCTTATTGGCTCAGTACGGCGTTGCCGCCCTTGAGAATCGCCAGGGCGTCTTCGGCGATCTGCTCCGAGGCCAGCACCCCACGGTTGCGCGCCCAGCTGTCGCCATCCACTTCGGCCACGTGTTGATTACGTACGGCGCCGAGCACTTGCCACAGCGGTTGTTTGCTCCAGCTGTCGACGATGCTCGGGCGGCGGTAATGGCCGACCAATAACCAACCAGGATCCAACGCCAGCAGTTGCTCCAGGCTGACGAATTCGGTAGGGGCGGCATTGGCGCGCACCGACGGCACTTTCAGGCCAATGGCCTGGAGCACGCTGCCGGCGTAGGAGTCCGGGCCGTGCACGGAAAAGCTGTCTTCGCGGGCGACGCCGAACAGCACACTGGCACCGGCGGGGATCTGCTGGGCAATCTTGTTCAGGTTCGTGCGGTTCTGGGCGATGCGCGCTTGCATCTGCGGGCTCTTGCCCAGCGCCTTGCCGATCAGCTCGGCGGACTTGAGGCTGCCCTCATAGTCTTCACCACGGGACGGCAACAGCAGGGTCGGCGCGATGCTGGCCAAGTCGCTGTACAGCGCTTGATGGCGATTGAGGTCGGCGACGATCAGGTCCGGCTTGAGCCGGGCGATTTCCTCGATGCTCGGCTGCGAGCGCAAGCCCACGGATTTCCACTGGCCGATGGCCTGGCGCACGCGGGGCAGCACGCGGTTGGCGTCGCCATCATCGGCGGCGCCGACCGGCGTGACGTCAACGGCGGCGAGGCTATCGAGAAAGGAGAACTCCAGCACCACCACGCGCTTGGGCGCATCGGGCAGATGCACTGCGTGCTGGCCGTCGTTGAGGTCGATGGGGGCAGCGTTCAATACGCTGGAGGAGAACGCCAGGACGCAGGCGGCAAGGATCGGGATGGAGCGCAGCATTGGCATGACAGGTACCTCGGCGTTAAAACACCCCAGCTGGACAGGCTGGGGAAAACGGCGGGTACTATTCCATATCAGGGCAGCGTGATCAAAAAACATTCTCATTAACTGATGGGTTTCCACCTGTGGCAAGCGGGCTTGCTACAGGTGGGAAGGCATCAACCCACACAGGATGCACAGGTATCAGAAGTCGACAGTGGCCGACAGCAGGTAAGTGCGCGGGGTCGACAAGGTCAGGCCCGGCTCGCTGTCATCCGATGCGCCCGCCGAACTCCAGTAGCGCTTGTCGGCGACGTTTTCCACATTGGCCCGCAGGGTGATGTGTTTGTCGTCGACCTTGAACCCGTAGCGTGCACCCACGTCGATGCGATTCCAGGCATCGATTTCCTTGACGTTGGACTGGTCCAGGTACTGCGAGCTGGAATGGATGCCACGGCTGGTCAGGGTCAGGCCTTCGAGCATCGGCACGTCCCATTCGGCGCCCACGTTGACGTTGTACTTGGGCGTGGCCGGAGCGCGGTTGCCGTCCCAGGTGCCGTTGGTGGTGTCCTTGAGTTTGCTGTCGATGTACATCACACCGCCGAGCAGGCGCACACCCTTGAGCGGTTCGCCGAATACACTCAGCTCGGCGCCGGTGTTCTCGCGCTTGCCGTTAGGCCCGAACAACCGCGTGGTCGCGTTGGTCTCGTAGGCCGGTTGCTTGATGCGGAACACGGCGGCCGTCACGGCGAAGGCACCGGCGTCGTACTTGGCGCCCACTTCCACCTGGCGACTGACAAACGGCGGGAAGATCTCGTCTTCGTTGCGCGAGGTGGACGGCGCGATCTTGCCCTGGCTCAGGCCTTCCATGTAGTTGGCGTACAGCGACAGTTTGTCGGTGGCCTTGAACAGCAAGCCGCCGGAGGGCGAGAGCTTTTCTTCGTCGTAGTTGGTTTTGCCTTTGACGCCATCGCTCCAGTCGTCGACTTTTACCCGCTGCCAGCGCGCACCGAGGGTCAGCAACAGGCGGTCTTCGAAGAAGCCCAAGGTGTCGGAGAGGGCCACGCCGCTGAAGCGGTTTTCGGTGTAGACCTTCGCATCCTGACGCGTGGCCACGGACGGCGTCGCGGTTTGCACCGGGTTGTAGAGATTGCTCGATGCGTTGGCATAACGCGCGCCACCATTGGTGAAGTCCATATAGAAGTCGCTGAGTGCCAGGTTGACCTCATGGCTTACCGGTCCGGTATGGAACCAGTTGCGCACGCCGGCCGTGGCGGTGCGCACGTTTTCATCGCGGGTGAAATCCCGCGGCGATACCGTGAACGCGCCGGCCGCATTGCTCACCGACACTGCATGGCGCAGGAATTCGTGATTACTTTTACGCGCCCCCACGCCGCCGTAGAGCATCACCGAGTCACTCAGGTCATATTCGGCATTCACCGTGCCGAAGGTGTCCTTGGTGCGGGCCTTGCTCCAGGATTGCGCGTAGTTGCGGCGCACATCGTTGGCGCTTGGCACCGGCGCGGCGGCGGCGACCTGCACACGCTCTTGCGGTGCATCGGTGTCACGCTCGGTACGGCCGATGTCGGTGGACAGGCGCAAGCGCTCGCCCCGGAAATCCAGGCCCAGCACGGCCATCTCGCGGTCGACGCTCTGGTGATCCCATTCGGTATCGCCGGACTGCTTCACGCCGTTGAAGCGCAGGCCGAACTTGTTGTCCTCGCCAAAACGCCGGCCTACGTCCACCGCGCCGCCGGCCTGGCTATCCGAGGCCCAACTGCCGGTGAACGAGGTGATGTCCTTGTCGGTGGCGCGCTTGGGCACCACGTTGATCCCGCCGCCCACACTGCCACGCGGCGAGATGCCGTTGATCAACTGGGTCGGGCCTTTGAAGATGTCGACGCGGTCGGCCATTTCCATGTCGATGGTGTAGGTCGGCAGCACGCCGTAGAGGCCGTTGTACGACACATCACTGTTGAACAGGCTGAAACCGCGAATGGTGAACTGCTCGTAACGCCCACCGGCCGGGTTGGTAGCGCGTACCGACGGGTCGCTGTTGATCAGGTCACCGAGGGTGCGCGCCTGCTGGTTCTTCACCGCATCGGCGGTGTAGGTGGTCATGCTGAACGGCGTTTCCATGAAGTCCCGCGTGCCCAGCAACCCTTGGGAACCACGGCGTGCCACTTGGCCACCGGCGTAGGTGTCGCCGTCGTACAGGCCGGTGGTGCCGAGGATGGAGGTCGGCGCCAGTTCCAAGGTGCTGCCCTCCGGCGCCGGCATCAGCATATAGGCCTGTTCGCCCATGGGTTGCAATTGCAGGCCGGAGCCTTGCAGCAGGCGTGCGAAGCCCTCTTCCACGCCGTACTCGCCGGACAAACCGCTGCTGCTGCGCCCGCTGACCAGCGCCGGGTCCACCGACAGGTTGACGCCCGACAACCCGGCAAAACGGGTCAGCGCCGCGCTCAGGCTGCCGGCCGGCACTTGGTAGCTGCGGCGGGCGGCGCTGTCTTCGGCAAAGCTGGTGGGGACGAACAACGGGCTGGCACTGAGGCTCAGCATCAGGCTCAGTTTGAGCAACGGGCGCAAGCGCAAGGGTAGGACTGCGGACATGGGAGGAAGCTCTCGATTTTGTTCACTTACCTGCAATGACAGGCGAGGTGAAAAAAAGGGACAGGCTTCGACATTTATTTTTCAGCCGATGGGTATATCCAGCTCCACTTTGACCCGGTCCAGCGTGGAAGAAGCGGGCTTGGCCATTCGGGGCGTGCTCGACAGGGTGAGGAAATTTATCGAAAACAGCCTCGATTCATCTTCAGGGCAGGCCAGAGAATTGGGGCGGCCAACGAAGTGTCCGTTCTCGCACAGGACACCGATAAGCTCAGCATGCTGACACTAGCCCTCCATGAACGCCTACGACAAAAAATGGCGCCCACTGAATGCAAAGGCTGTAACACAGTTAACCAACGCCTCCCCAGGATTGCTGCTACAAAAGCGCCAAAGCCTCTTCACCAGTGACGCTTACCATGAATCAAAAGCCCCCCTCCCATTCATCAAGCGCAGGGTACTGGATGGGCAAGCTGACGCCGCCGCAGGTGCTGCCGACGTCTGTTGCACGAGAAGCACTCCTGGCTTCCATGAAGGAGAACGCACTTGTCCCCCTGACGCTGTTGACGGCTCCAGCCGGCTACGGCAAAACCACCCTGCTGATGCAATGGCATGCAGCACTGCGGCAACAAGCACCCGATACCGTATCGGCTTGGCTGTCGTTGGATGACGCTGATGTCGAACCCAACCGCTTTCTTGCCTACCTGATCCTGGCCTTGGACCAGGCTGGCGTTGAACTGGCGCACTTGCCCCACCTTGCGGCCTCGCAGGCATTGGACGTGCAGCCCCGACGTACACTCAATGCTTTGTTGCAGGCACTTGCCCGGGAAAACCGTGTAATCACCCTGTTTCTGGATGACTACCATCTCGCTGCCAGTCCCGAGGTAAGCGCCCTCTTGAGCCATTTGCTGGAGCACGCGGCGCCTTGGCTGCACTGGGTGGTGGCCAGTCGCACACCTCCAGACTGGCCATTGTCACGCTGGAAAGCCAAGGGCTGGGTACACGAAGTCTGTGCGCAGGCGTTGACCCTGTCCCTTGAGGAAGCCCGCGACATTCTCGGCGCTGATCTGGACGCCACTGCCTTGTGCCAGATACATAAGGCCACCGAAGGCTGGGCAGTAGCGGTGCAACTGGCTCGTTTATGGCGCACGAGTAATGACGGCTCGACTTACGGTTTGAGCGCCTTCTCCGGTGGTGTAGCTGATGTTGCCAACTACCTCACCACGCACATCTTCACCCGCCTGTCCGAAGACTGCCAATCACTGCTGCTGCAGACGTGCCTGCTGCAACGCTTCAATGCCGACCTGGCAGACGCGGTGCGTGGTCGTCATGACAGTGCCGAACAGCTGCGCCAGCTTGCGCACCTGGACACCTTGCTGATTCCGCTCGATCCGGAGCGCCAATGGTTCCGCTACCACACCCTTCTGCGTGACTTTCTGCGTCTGCGTGTCAACAGCCGGCAGCGCCAGTCTATTCATCGTGCGGCGGCACACTGGCTCGCGGGCCAGAGGGATTGGAGCCAGGCCGTTCACCATGCGCTCAAGGCTGACGACATCCCCTTGGCAGTGAACCTGGTGGTCAGCGCGGGTGGTTGGGAGCTTGTGCTGCACCATGGCATCCGCTACGCCCAAAGTTTGCTGCAACAGTTCGATGCCGCCACATGCAGCGACCATCCCGATCTCCTGCTGCTCCAGGCCTATCTGCACGCCAAGCTGGGTGATCACGCGCTGTCGACGCAATTGTTGCAACGCGCCAGCGGCAAGGTCGTCGGGAACGCGCGATTAGCCCGCGACCTTCACGTCATCCAGACCCTCGCCGCAGCCTATCAGGATCGTCTGGACACTCTTGATGCCAAAACCCTGACCGTCCACGCCCACTCATCCCCACTCGACCAGACACTCGCACAAGCGACCCTGGAGTGCGTGCTTGCCCTGGCCGCCCTGACGCGCGGCGAACTGGACGCGAGCCTGCGCAGCATCAGAGACGCGCACGTCAAAATGCGCGTCATTGCCAGCCCACGCGGCGAAAACTATTGCCGCATTCACGAAGCGCAAGCCCTGGCACTCGCTGGACGTGTCGACGCCGCCGGTGTGTTGCTGGAGCAGGCCCTGACCTTTGCCACCCAGCAATTCGGCCAGGAAAGTTCGTTGCGGGCGCTGGTGGGTTGTTTCAAGGCCAGGCATCTGTATTGGCAAGGTGAATGGGCGCAGACCCCGCCTTGGCTTGAGGACGGCTGGGCCGCGCTGGAGCATGCCGACGGCTGGCTGGATATTGTCGCCGTAACGGCTGAAGTCACCTGGCGCACACGCTTGCGTAGCCATGGCCTGCACGCGGCGCTATTGGAACTGAACCATGTGGAACAGTTGGCCAATGCCCGCCAATGGCCACGTCTGTCAGGGTTGGTGCAGGCCTGGCGTATCGATGCGTGGGTGCAAGGCGGACAATTGCCGACAGCGCGCCAAGCGCTCTTGCAGATGGATCTGGAGCGCACCGCCAACTGTGCCCAAGACTGGCGTAGCCAAGAAGCCGCCACGCTGGCGTTGGCTCGCATGCAGTTGCAGAGCGGTTTTTCGGCTGCGGCGCTGACCCGCTTGCGACGTGCCGCGACAGAGCTAGAGACAAAAGGGCTACTGCTGCCGGCCTGGCGCCTGAGGTTGATGGCCTTGGCCGCCAGCAGCAAGGTGCGAACACTTGATGCCAAGGACACCGCACAGGCCCTGGCCCCGATCATCCAATATGGCCTGCCAGGTTTGCTTCTGGAAGTGGGGCCTTGCCTGCTGCCGGCGTTGTTGGAGTATCCGGCGCCGCCGCCCATGCTCACCTCGGTGATCAAGCGGTTGCGTGGCTGGCGGGCGCATCCCATGCCTGCCCACAGCGTGTTGAGTGCAAAAGAACGCCAGGTACTGAGCCTGCTCTCCCACGGTCAATCCAACAAAGCCATCGCGCTCGCATTGGACATCTCGGAAAACACCGTGAAGTTTCACCTCAAGCACCTGTTCGCCAAGCTGGAGGTGGACAACCGCACAGCCGCAATCAGCGCGGCACTGCGCCAAGGCTATCTCGACGCCTCGCTCTAAGCCGCCAGCCTACCCAACCGGGTAGGTGCAACGGGCAATCGCTCGTCCCCTACCCGCCCCACCCGTGGTAACTCGCCCCCTGCACTGCCTAGCATCGTGACCATCCGCGGAGGATGGTCGCGACGGCGGTCATCTCCTGTGCCTGACAAGAACAACAAACTTCAGGAGATGCACTGTGCAATCAAACCGCAAGACTGTGCGCGTCGCGACCGATGTGGGGGGCACCTTCACCGACTTGGTGTATTTCGAGAACGACCCCGTCACCGGTCAGCAGACGATCCGTACCGCCAAGGTGGATACCACCCCGCCGAATTTTGCCCAGGGCATTCTGAACGTGATCCGAAAGGCTCGGGTGACCCTGTCGGAGGTCGACTTTCTCGCCCACGGCACCACGGTGGTCATCAACGCCTTGACCGAACGCCGTGGGGTCAAAACCGCCCTGATTACCACCCGGGGTTTTCGCGACATCCTGGAAATCGCACGCGCTAACCGGCCCGACTATTTCAACTTGAAGTGGGTCAAGCCTGCACCGTTTGTTCCGCGCTACCTGCGCCTGGAGATTGCCGGACGCCTGTGCACCGATGGGCGCGAACGCGAGCCGTTGGCGCTGGATGAACTGCCGGCCATGATTGAGGGATTGCGCGCCAATGGTGTTCAAGCCATTGCCATCTGCCTGCTGCATGCCTATGCCAATCCCAGCCACGAACAAGCGGTGCTGAACGAGGTAAAACGCTTATGGCCCGAGGTCTCGGTGGTTGCCTCGCACCAGATCACCCGAGAATGGCGCGAATACGAACGCTCCAGCACCACGGCCCTCTCGGCCTATGTGCAACCGATCGCCGCGCGCTACCTGGATGAGCTGGAAGCCGGCCTGCGCAGCGAGGGCTACCAGGCGCCGCTGTATATCATGCAGTCCAATTGCGGTGTCGACAGCGTGGCCCATGCGCGCGATATCCCCATCACCATGGTCGAATCGGGGCCGGCCAGTGGTTTCTGGGCGGCGGCCGAACTGGGCCGGTTGATCGACGAGCCCAACCTGCTAGGGCTGGACATCGGCGGCACCACGGCCAAATGCGCGCTGATCCGCAACGGCCAGGTCGCGATCAAGACGGACTATTGGATCGAACGCGACCGAATCAACGCCGGCTACCCGATCATGGTTCCGGTGGTGGACCTGGTGGAAATCGGCAATGGCGGCGGTTCCATCGCCTGGGTCGACGCCTTCGACAAACTGCATGTCGGCCCACAGTCCGCCGGCGCCGTGCCCGGCCCGGCCGCCTATGGCCATGGCGGCAGCGACATCACCACCACCGACGCCAATCTGGCGCTGGGCCGTATCAATGCGCAGTACTTCTGCGGCGGCGAAGTAAGCGCCGACCTCACGGCCGTCGCCCACGGCTTCAACGCGCTGAGCGAACGCCTGCAACTGCCTGCCGATGAGATCGCACGCGGCGTGATACGCCTGGCCAACAACAATATGGTCAACGCCTTGAAGCTGGTGTCATTGAGCCGTGGCCACGACCCACGCGAGCTGACCCTGATGGCCTTTGGCGGCGGCGGTGCGCTACATGCAGTGGCCCTGGCCCAGGAACTGGGCGTTAAAAAGGTCATCGTTCCCCGTGGGGCCTCGGTGTTCTCGGCATGGGGCATGACGCTTTCGGATCTGCGTCGTGATTTGTTCATCAATCGCTTTGTTGACGCCACACAGTCACAGGCCCTTGAACACACCCAAGCGTTCCTGGAGGAGCTGATGGCCAGCGCCCGCGAGCAGTTCACGGCCGAGGCGGTGCCCCCGGAGCGGGTCGAACTTCAGGTGCATTGCAAGCTGCGTTACCAGAACCAGGAGCATTCGGTGGAAGTACCGCTGGGCCTCGATGAACGCCTGGACAGTGACTGGCTGCATATCGCACAGCGCTTCCACACGCTTTATGAACAGCACTACACCTATCGCCTCGAAGCGCCGCTGGAGATTGTCGGTTTCCATCTGGTCGCTGTCGCCCAAATCGACAAGCTGATCCCCCAGGCTCTGCCCATCACCGGGCGCACGATTGACGCCGCCCGCAAGGGCCGACGCCTCGTCGACTATGCCACGGAGGGCATCCACGAAGCGGCCATTTATGACTACGCCCTGCTGGAGCCGCAGATGTGCTTTGACGGCCCTGCCGTGATTGAGGACGCCGGCACCACCGTCGTGGTTCACCCGCACAACCACGTGCTCGTGGACCGCCTCGGCAACCTGCACATCACGCTCAACGGCTGACGGGATTATCACCATGCATACACTCGACATCTTCACCCGCGACATTATCCAGAACTCGCTGCAAGCCATTGCCGACGAGATGTTCGCCGCCATGCGCAAAGCGGCAATGAGCCCGGTGATCTATGAGGTGCTGGACATGGGCACCGGCATCACCGACGCCAACGGTGAGATCGCCAGTTCCGGGGCTGGCATCCCGGCCTTTGTCGGCGTGCTGGACAAGGCGGTCAAACAGATACTGCTCCAACATAGCGGCCCCGACGATATCCAGGACGGCGATGTCTTCATCTGCAACGACCCTCACAGCGGCGCGGTGACCCACCTCAATGATGTGGTGCTGGCCATGCCGGTGTTCGCCGAGGGACGCCGTGTGGCCTGGACCGCCAACATTGCGCACTGGAACGATGTCGGCGGCATGGTGCCTGGGTCACTGTCGACCCAGGCCACCGATATCTTCCAGGAAGGTCTACGCCTGTGCTCGGTCAAGCTGATCAGCCGCGGCCAACCGATCCGCTCCGTATTGCAGATCCTGCGTGCGAATACACGCATGCCGGACTTCATGGAGGGCGACCTGTGGGCGGGTGTGGCCGCAGTACGAGGCGGCGCCCTGCGCCTACGTGAGCTGACCGCCAAATACGGCACGGACCTGTTCCTGCTGGCCATGCAGGACTTCATGGACTTGGGCGAAAAGGTGTCGCGCAAGGCCCTGATAGAGCTGCCCAATGCCTGCCTGTTTCTGGAGGAACCGCAGGACGATGGCAGCCTCTTCAAGGTCACCGTGCAGATCCATGACCACACGCTGACCATCGACCTGCGCGACAACCCCGATCAGTGCGCAGGGCCGACCAACCTGAGCCGGGACGGAACCGTAGTGGCGGCGCAGATGGCCTTCAAGGCGCTGACGGCACCGCAGGGCATCACCAACGGCGGCACCTTTCGTCCGCTCACCGTGCTGACGCGTCCCGGTTCGCTGTTCGATGCCCAGTCGCCGGCGGCTGAAGGCTTCTATTTCGAGAACCTGATCCGCGTGCATGACCTGATCCTGCGCTGCCTGGCGCAGCAGTTCCCCAACCGCCTGCCCGCCGGCAACTTCGCCTCGGTCTGCGCCACCATTATCGGCGGTCGGCATCCGGACACCGGCCGCGTCTTTACCCTGGTGGAGCCAGAGATCGGTGGCTGGGGCGCAGAGCCCGGGCGCGATGGCAACAACGCGGTTTATTCCGGGCTGCACGGCGAAACCTACAACTGCCCGGTTGAGGTCTGCGAGGCCCGCTATGGCCTGTACGTGGAGCGCATGGCGCTGAACGACGAACCGGGCGGACATGGGCAGTTCCGGGGCGGTCGCGGTATTTGCATCGACTACCGCGTGCGGGCCGACGGCAGCTTCCTGACCTGCGGTTACACCCGCTCGGTTGTGCCGCCGTGGGGCCTGCAAGAGGGTCTGGACGGCACGCCCAACTACGTCGAAGTCCTGCGTGGTGACCACCCGCCGGAACGCTACGCCATGGCCAGCGGTGTGCCTCTGAATGCGGGCGACCTGGTGCGCGTACGCACCGGTGCCGGCGGGGGCTACGGGCCACCGGCCGCACGTGACCCCGCAGCCGTGCGCGACGACCTGAAGAATGGCTACCTCGACGAGCCAACCGCCTACGCCGTGTACGGCGTCATGCCCTGATCAAACCGGCCGCCAAGCGGCGGCCTTCCCATGCGTTCACCTACAACAATAAGAGGGAACCGTCATGTTGCAACATCCGTTATCGCGCTGCGGCGCTGTGGTTTCGCTGGCCCTGGCGTTGGGCAACAGCCCTTCGGCCCACGCCGAACAGTTCATTGGCTTTGGCCAGCCAGGGTTACCTGGGCGCTGGGCCTTGGAAACCTTTCCCGTGTTCAACCGCAACGTCGACGGCACTGTACGTGCCGGGGGCAATACGGTGCTGGCGTACTTTTCCGAAACCGGCTTTACCGACACTACCCGCGATCAATTGCAGTTCTGGGTCGGCGCCGTACCGGGTTACGCCAGTACCCAAAGTGCGAAGAACACCAGCCCATGGGGAATTGCCTCCCCCAATCTCGGTTTCGCCTACTACTACAACGTGCTTGAACCCACCAGTGCCTACGGCGCGGCGGACTACGCGACGTTCTGGATCAACCCGACGCTGATGGTCGAGTTCCCCAACGGCAACGACAATGTCGCCGGCCACGGTGCCTTTGCCAACCGTTACGCGGTCAGTTTCAGCGTGGCCAACTATTGGCGGCAGGGCAACTTCGCCGCCACCTTCACCCCTGTCGGCGTGCATTACGCCGCGCGCAATCGCAACGCCACCGACCTGGATAACGGCGACCCGCGCCAATTACGTGGCGGCATCAGCTACTGGTTCGCCGACATCGCCGCAGGCTACCTGGTGCGCGACGACCTGTGGCTGGGCCTGCACCACGTCTACCACGTCAACAACCGTGCGGCCTCCAGCTTTGCACCATCGCGGGTGGGAAAGATTGGTCCCTCCATGACCTACACCGGGTTTGCCCAACAAGAGCTCTACCTGTCCGCCAACATAAATGTCGATTACTACCACAGCGCCAACTTGCCGCGCTCCACTGAGCTGACCATGGCGCTGGTGAAGTTCTTCTAGCCCTGGCAACCCATTTAAATTGAGGACATCCCGCATGGATACTGCAACAACCCCTCCCCTCCAGCCCCACGATGTACCGGTTTCGGTACGCTGGCTCAATCCAATTGGCTGCCCCACCTTTGATGCGCCGATCGCCGACTTACTGCACGGCATCAAACAACCGTCGACCCACGTTGAGGTGGTGTCGTTTGATATGACGTCCAGTCCGACACACCTGGAATACCGAGCCTATGAGGCTCTGACCTATGAGCGCACCGTCCGCATCGCCCGCGATTGCGCCCAGCAAAACATTGATGCCTTGGTGATCGGCTGCTTCTACGACCCGGCGCTGGAAGACGCACGGGAAATTTCCGGCAACTGCCTGGTCGTCGCTCCCTGCCAGGCGAGCCTGCAGGTGGCCGCACAACTGGCCAACCGCTACTCGATTATTGTCGGGCGTGACAAATGGATGGAGCAGATGCGCGAGCGAGTACGTGGCTACGGCGCAGGGGATCGGCTCGCGTCGATGCGCGCGTTGGGAATGGGGGTCGATGAGTTTCAAAAAGATCCCACCCTTACCCGGCGACGCATCATTGAACAAGCCTTACTGGCCGTCGAAGAAGACGGCGCCGAAGCCATTATTCTGGGCTGCACCATTGAGTTCGGCTTCTTTGAGCAAGTGCAGCGTGAGGTGGGCGTGCCGGTCATCGACCCCGTCGTGGCCGCATTCAAGATGGCCGAAGCCATGGCCGGCATGAAGCAACGTTTCGGCTGGTCGCCCAGTCGCGTTGGCAGCTGCGAGCCGCCGCCTGAAAGCGAAATCAAAACCTTTGGCCTGTTCCAGGGCCCTGTGCCCATCGGCAATCGCGTGGACGCCTAGCCCCTCAACCTTGAGATGACCGAGTGGCCATCTCCCTCACAGGGACCTCCCCCTTATGAGCGAAGCTATTGCAATGCCCGAGCACCAAGCACGTTCCACCCGGCAAGTGGGCGATGTTTTCCACGATGTGCCCTTGACCCGCGAGCACCTCAAGTGCTGCCTCGCGTTGTTCTTCGTCTTCGCTGTCGAGGCGTGGGAGATGATGATCATTGTCTACACCGCGCCGCTGATCGCCCAGGACTTTGCGCTGGATGCTTTAGCCCTAGGCCACCTGATTGGCGCCATGTTCATCGGCATGCTGCTGGGCTCGTTGATCTGGGGCAAGCTGGCCGAGCGCATCGGGCGCAAAGGAGCGGTGATCTGGAGCCTGGCCAGTTACGGCGTGATCTCGCTGGCCAGCGCCTTCGCACCAGACTACACCACCCTGTACGTGTTGCGACTGCTGTCCGGCGTGGCGGCTGTGGGCATGATGGTGGTCACCTTCGCCCACTACCAGGAGTTGTTGCCTGTGCGCCAGCGGGGCGCCTTGACGGTGTACCTGGCGTCGGGTTGGCCCATCGGCATGCTCCTGGCGCTGGGAGCTACGGTGTGGCTGATGCCCTATGGCTGGCGCACGGTCATTGCGGTGAGTTCCCTCGGCGGCCTGTGGGCGCTGGTGGTGGCGCGCTGGGTGCCAGAGTCGCCGTACTGGCTGGCCAGTGTCGGGCGCCAGCCGCAAGCCCGCGCAGTGCTCGCCCGCCTGAGCCGAGGTGCCGTGCAGGTGCCGCAGGACTGCCAGCTGCAGGTGGACCCCGTCAGCCGTGGCCGGCAACGGGAGCTGTTCGCCCCGGCGCTGTTGAAAATCAGCACCTTGCAAATCCTGGTCAACTTCACGTTTTCCTGGGGCTATTGGGGCCTGCAAACCTGGCTGCCGACGTTGCTGCAACAACGCGGCCTGACCCTGCCGCAGAGCTATGGGTTCATCGCGCTGTCAGCCCTGTGCATGATCCCCGGTTACATGGCCGCGTCATGGTTGACCCATCGCTATGGCCGCAAGAAGATCATCGTCGGTTTTATCAGCGCCTCGGTGATCGCCGGCTATGGTTTTGCCAATTCTCAAACGCTGGAGATGCTGTACCTGAGCAACTTTGCGCTGGCCTTCTTCAGCCTGGGTGCCTGGGGTGTCTGGGGCACCTGGATCGCCGAGCTGTATCCCACCCAGCTACGCACCATCGGTTACGCCTGGGCGATTCTGGCCCAGCGCATCGCCAACATCCTGGCACCCTCCTTGATCGGTGCGCTGGTGGCCTATGGCGCATCGTTCAACATCACCACCACCTTCATCAACGCCTTCATGCTGGCCACCGTGGTGCTGACGCTGTTCATTCCCGAAACCGAAGGCAAGACGCTGGATTGACGTGCAACGCATCGCGCTTTCACACGAGCCCCTCGACGGTCACCGACATCCGCCCGCCAGTAACTGCGCTTGAATAGCGGTATGCCCATGGCTGCGACCCTCACCGGTCGCTTCCATCGCCCTTCTACACCCGCGTCAAACACCATTATCAGAAACGGAATTCACCATGAACAATGAACATCAGGTCGGGGGCATTACCCTCGCCATGGATCGTGGCCCCTACCAGAACAACGGTGCCGCCCCCTGGTACTCATCCCTGTACGTAGGCACCCCGAAGCAACCCTTGAAACTCTCCCTGGACACGGGCACCAACATCACCTGGGTCACTTCCAGCCTCTGCGCAGCGGATCGGTGCCAACACTACAGCGCAGGCCGGTTTGACTATCAGGCGTCCAGCAGTTTCACCTTCACGGACTGTCTGCAACGGCCCTACAGCTTTGGCCCATGGGGAACCATGCAGGTCGAGTCGGGCGCGGACGTATTGCACATTAACCAAACGACGCTGCCCACCCAGCTGCTACTGGCGGCGGACTACGACGGTGCACAGTTTCACCAGTTGGATTGGGACGGCGGCATTGGCTTGCCCAGCAGCAGCGCCTATGTCGACGGCCGTAGCTCGTTCGTGTTTCAGGCGTTAATGAACAGCGGCAAGGTGGATCCCACACACCCCTTCATCGCCTTCGATTGGGATGCCGCATCACGGCGCGGCAGCTGTCAGTTGGGTGGCATTGATGTCAGCAAGACCCGAGGCCCGCACCTATTTCTGCCTTGGTCGCTCTACAGCAAGGTCGCTGGAGTGGAGTACATCTGGTCCACGCAGCTCACCTCCTACGCCGTCGGCGGCGAAGTGCTGGCCAACGACCTGAGCTTTGCCCTGGACTCCGGTTCGTCTCGGTTCAAGGGAGACGACCGGCTGATGCGCCAAACCCTGGCGCGCATCGCCCAAGGTGGCTCTCCCGACGTGGTCCTCGGCTTTGCCGATGGCGAGATCACGCTCGGTGCCAATCTCTACAACGTATTGATTGAGGAAGGCCCCAGCAAAGGCAAAATCCTGCCTCAATTTGAGCCTCTCGGGTTGGCCGACCTGGTGTTGGTGGGTTCATTGGTGATGGAACATTGCTACACCGTCTATGAGTACCGCGTGGTCCAATGTCGCCCGGGAACCTACTCATTGGCACCCGCTGGCGTGTGGCTCTTCAATCGCCCCGGCAGCCCGCAGATCATCACGCGCTCGTCCTCGCAACCGTTCGACACGGCACCGAGACCACTCAGCCACGCAAAGCTCATCTTCAGCGCCACGGCCAAAGCCGAAGCGCCTTCGCGGCCGATGTCGGCCGCCGGCACCTGGCAGAATGACTATGGTTCGGTCATGACGCTGACGGTTGAAGGGAACCGGATCTGCGGCACCTACCAATCCTCGACGGGTTCGACAGGCAAATATGCCGTGGTCGGCTATCAAGCACCCGCCACCGTCCACGCAGAACAAGGCCTTCCTGTAGCACTGGCCATCGAATGGCATTCCTTGGGTGATGAATCCTCTGATCCCAGCTGGAACTGGTCTTCTGGGCTCAGCGGACAAATTCTGCGCGTGAAGGACGAAGACAGGCTGACGCTATCGCATTTGCTGGTAGCCACCAGCGACTTCCCAGGGCTTGCTGACCAAGGCACCTACGTCGACAAGTTGCTGTACCACAGAGTGGCCTCCGAGCCGGAACATCCACCGGTTACCGCTCCCTCGTCAAAGCCAGACATTCAAGACGCCCTAAGCGGCACCTGGGCTGCCGCTGATGGAAGCCGCTTGAACCTGCGTGTGCATGCAGGCCAGCGCCATGCATTTGGCTATGTCAGCGGCACACTGTCAGCCGACACCGGCGAAGCGGAAGTGTCCGGCTTCACCGACATCAATGCCCAAGCCAGTGGGCTACCGCTGCAATCGGTTAGCCTGACGGCAACAGGAGTCGAAGGCGCTACGACACTGTGCCTATCCGGCTCAGTCGACTTGAAGGATCACAGTTTGAATGTCCTGGTCATGGCCAGCTCGCCAAACACCGTTGCGCGCAGCTATGTACAGACGCGGGTGAAGTCACTGACGTTTTATCGGCAAGATGCGCGAACGCTGCATCAATTGGATCAGTTCTGAATAATCGGAAACGTACTTGAGGGATGAAAAAAGACATGCGGTGAGTCTAAAACGTTATTGGTTAAACGCCTGGCAAGGACGGGCGTATATCGCTCTTCTGTCAGCCTGCCAGCGACCTTGGCTTTTTGTCCTGGCGCCCTACCCTCTGCTATCTTGGCGCACTCTGATCGCAATGGAAGCATCGCAGCATGGACTCATGGAAGATTGTAACCGCAGCCCTCATGGTATCGATCAACGCTCATGCCTCTGAGGAGTCCGATGACTCCTATAACAACTCGGTGCTGTCTGTACTGATGGCTCCAAGCTACACCGTTGCAGGAACTACCGGGCTCACTATGCTGGCCGCCAATAACTTCAAGCCTGCAAAGGCTGACGCCCTTGCGTTCATTGGCTCAGAAGGCCGGATTCGCGGCGCCCAATTTGAACAGGCAGTGCGCTATTACCGCACGACATACGGCCCTCCCCTGATGACGGACCAGCAACTCGCCCAGGCAATCGTTACCTCTTACTGAGCGCGACCTTTCACGACCTTTTCACAGGCGAGCGCTTATGGTTACCCCAGTTCCTAGCGATCATCCCTTTCAGCCCGCCCTCCCCATCGCGGGCTTTTCTTTGCCTGCAATTTGCCGAGCCCACCCGCTTTTGGGTGGGGTAGGCTTATCGCACCATCGAATGGGAGCACGCCGCGAGGATCTTCGAAGCCGTCGGCGTATGGCGCCAGGTGAAGGTCGATTCATGCACCGCATAGCGCGTATCACGATGTAATAGTTCATTTGTCCAGATTCAGTAGTTCCTGCATCCGTGAGCCAATTATTCCTCGCAACCACGCAGCATGAAACTCCATTTCTTCCAGAGGAGTACCCTCAGCCAATCGATATACGAACTCCTTGTCCCTCGGCCCCTGACACACGACGCTAAAATGGCCATCGCGGTCGTAACTGGCGAGCACGTAAGGGCAGATACAAATGATGTCGCTAAATGGCACCTGAACTTCGGTGGGCTTACGACCGCGACGGGTGACCGTGAGTGTTAGCAGTTGCTGGTTTTCGTCGAACGTGAAGGCCAGCACTCTAGCCGCAGAGGACATCCATGCGAAGACCAGCCCCATGAGCCCAACAGAACCACACAGGAACTGGATGAGCAACGACGTCGTGAGGCTAGACCCATCGCTGCCAGGTTCACCTGGCATCGCTTCGAACCCGAGAAGGAGCAGTATCGCCAGCACTAAGCCCGGCAACAACGCAATCACCACAAAGCAGAAACCAAAAAGGGCCGCACCCGTGCTGCCAATGGTCAGTAAGTCCGGCCCGAGATGCCAAATAGGGGGGGTGGGCGGCGGGGCTTTCAGTGCTTGAAGCGACTAGAGTGAACTGGTCAAGTAATCTTGGACACCGATTACGGTTCACGCCGCCAACCTTTCCTTCATGACCGGCGACCGGTAGTCGTTGTAGCTGTGAGGCCTGCTGATGTTGTAGCGAGAGACATAGCGCTGC
>NZ_RWIO01000077.1:0-37007 GCF_009764655.1 Pseudomonas sp. PB105 | reverse complement strand
GGGGTAAACCGGCAGGGATGCCGGTTTAGCCGCCCTGCGCCATGGATGGCGCGTGGCGGCGGCCCCCCAAATCAATGTCGGATTACGGGCATGCCGAGCCTAGGCGAGGCACCGAGTGGTGGGGCGAGGACCTTTTGGTTACTTTTGGGTCCCTCCAAAAGTGACCCGCTGTAAGAGCGGAACCCTAAGCCGCCGTTACCGCAGCAACGGATATGTACACCACCATCAAACTGTTGCGATTTGGGCAACAGTCATTCTCTTGTTACACTCTGTATCACACCGCCCGCCTGCGTTAATTTGACGCATCGACGAGCGCTACGGCAAAGACACCTACCCGCTTACCCGAATTTCCCTCGACTTATTTCCAGGGCTCTACACTGGGAATCTGTCTTAAAGCCGCTGATATCAGCGGCTTTTTTTTGCCGTAAAAAAGGCCAGGCACACCCCCACGACATTGGCCGTTTTCGATTGACCAAAGGAGCTTTACCGGTGAAGAACTCGCTGACGCTGACCCCGTTATTCCTCGCGATTGCAGCAACTATCGTCCCCCTTGCCCACGCGGCAGACACTCCCCCCACTGAAGGTTTCATCGAGGGCTCGCACCTCAACATCAACACCCGCAACTACTACATGAACCGCGACCGGCGCGACACTCATACCGATGACAGCAAGGAGTGGGGCCAGGGCTTCCTCGGTACGTTCGAATCCGGCTACACCCAAGGCACCGTCGGCTTCGGCCTGGATGCCCACGCCATGCTCGGCCTCAAGCTCGACGGCGGTGGCGGCACTGACGGTTCCAGCATTCTTCCCTACGGCAGCACTGACGGCAGCGGCAAAGCGCCCGGATCGTTCTCCACGGCCGGTGGCACGTTGAAGGTGCGCGCCTTTGATACCGAGCTGAAAGCCGGTGACCTGTTCCTCAACAACCCGGTCATCGCGGGCGGCCAGACCCGCATGCTGCCGCAGACGTTCCGAGGCGTGAGCCTGAACAACCACAGCTTCGACGGCTGGATGTTCGAAGGCGGCCAGGCCAGTTTCACCAAGCTCTACAACCAGAGCGGTCACCGTCGCATCGGCACCAGCTACGGCGCTTTGCCGAGCAACACCGACAGCCAGCATATGAACTGGGCCGGTGTGTCGTTCAGCGGTATTCCCGGCCTGACCAGCAACCTGTACGCCTCCGAACTCAAGGACGTCTGGCACCAGTACTACTACGACCTGGACTACACCTACGCACTCAATGACCTGGTCAGCCTCAACCCGGGCCTGCACTACTACCACACCCAGGACACCGGCCAGTCGTTGCTGGGGGGTATCGACAACAACACCTACAGCCTGCATTTCACCGTGGGCGTGGGGAACCACAGCGTCACCGCCGCCTACCAGCGTGTAAACGGCAACACACCATTCGACTACATCGCCCAGGGCGACAGCGTGTACCTGGACAACTCCCAGCAATACTCGGACTTCAACGGCCCCAACGAGCGCTCGTGGAAGCTCAAGTACGCCTATGACTTCGCAGGCTGGGGCCTGCCCGGCCTGACCTCGGCCGTGTCCTACATCAGCGGCAAGACCGACCTGACCCAGGTCGACCCGCAAAGCCGTGGCTACAGCGCCTGGTACAGCGCCGATGGCAAAGACGCCAAGCATTGGGAGCGGGACATCGACGTGAAATACGTGGTGCAGGGCGGCAAGGCCAAGGACCTCGCAATGCGCTTTCAATGGGCGACCAACCGCGGCAGTAACGGCTACTCGGCGGTGGACCGGGATGTGGATGAGTACCGGGTGATAGTCGACTACCCCATCAACGTCTTCTGACCTGCTGATCTTTCTTTCCAATTCAGCATTTATTTTTCATCGGGTAGAACTAAACTGCCAGCATTCACACCGCTGAAGTCTGCCCGATGAGTCAACGCCCTGCTCGTACCTCGCCTGCACATCCGGAGTTGTTTTTGATTCTGGGCAGCGGCCTCACCGTCGCCCTGATTGTAATTATCGTCGCGGCGTTGCTGATCCGTGAACACGCCAGCACCCTGCAGGCGGCCAAGCGCTCGACCACCAACATTGCCCAACTGATCAATGCCGATGTGCTGCGCAACGTCGAGTTGTACGACCTGGCGCTCAAAGGCTTGATCGCAGCCAAGCAACGCGAAGACCTGGCGCAGGTGGATGTGAATATCCAGCACCTGGTGCAGTTTGACCTGGCCACGGCGGCGCCTTTCAAGGGCGAGGTCCTGTTGTTGGACGCGGAGGGCGCAGTCACTGCAGACTCCTCAACCTTGCACCCCAGCCCGCGTAACTTTGCCGACCGCGACTATTTCCAGGTACATGCACAGGACGCCCAGGCCGGCTTGTTCATCAGTCGACCGTTCAAGATCCATTGCGATTGCGACCAGGTCTGGCGCATGGCATTCAGTCGGCGCGTCTCAGGGCCCAACGGAGAGTTCGCCGGCGTTGCGGTGGCGACCATGCGCCTGGCGTATTTCGACCAGTTGTTCAGCACCCTGACCATCGGCAACGGCAGCAGCGTCAACCTGATCAACAAGAAAGGCATTCTGCTGGCCCAGCAGCCGCTGCTCGAACGCGACATGATCGATAAGGACCTGAGCGAGCGGCCGAATTTCAAACGCATGCTGCTCGAAGGCAGTGGTAGCTTCCAGGCGATCTCCGCCATCAGCGGCAAGGAGCGCCTGTACACCTTTACCAACGTCGGAGAGCTGCCATTGATCGTGGTGGTGGCCCTGTCCAGCCAAGACGTGTTCGCCCCTTGGAAACGCGCGGCGCTACTGACCAGCGGCGCCACCGGCATCCTGTGTATAGGCCTGTTGTGGCTGGCCTGGATGCTGCGTCGTGAACTGCGGCGCCGCTACCGCGCGGAGCGGGTGCTGTCAGAACTGGCAGCCACTGACGCCCTCACCGGGCTGCCCAACCGCCGCATCCTCGATGAGCGCCTGCGCCTGGAGTGGGACCGCGCCCAACGTTCAACAGAGTCGCTGACGCTGCTGATGATCGACGTGGACCACTTCAAGGCGTTCAACGATCGCCATGGCCATCAGGGCGGTGATGAAGCGCTGCGCACGGTGGCCCAAGTGATCGGCAACAACATCCGTCGCCCTGCCGACCTGGCGGCGCGATATGGCGGCGAGGAGTTTGCGGTGGTGCTGCCGCATACCGATGCCAAAGGTGCCTGGGTGATCGCCGAGCACATCCGCAGCAGTGTCGAGCATTTGCCACGGGTGGCGGGGAGCGAACGGCCGATTACCGTGAGCATTGGCATGAGCACTTGGGATAAACGCAGCCGCATGTCCCTGGAGGCGTTACTGCTGAGTGCGGACCAGGCGCTGTATGAGGCCAAGCACAGTGGGCGTAACCGGATTGTGGATGCCACCACCTTCTAATTGTTAATCAAATCCAATGTGGGAGGGGGGCAAGTCCTCTCCCACATTTGGATTTCCAGTGTTCTGAAGGTTTTTCACATAAAAAAAGGCCACCCGAAGGCAGCCTTTAAAAACTAAAGAAAGAGAGTTGTTACTTACACCGCCGCAACGGGACGCATGTAAGAGATCGGTGCGGTGCTGGCATCTTCGAAGGTCACGACTTCCCAAGCGTCTGTCTGCTCAATCAACTTGCGCAGCAGCTGGTTGTTAAGGGCGTGGCCCGACTTGAAGCCTTTGAACTCGCCTATCAGGCTATTGCCCAGCAGGTAGAGGTCACCGATTGCATCGAGGATCTTGTGCTTCACGAATTCGTCTTCGTAGCGAAGGCCGTCTTCGTTCAGTACACCATCCGCGTCGACCACGATGGCGTTTTCAACGCTGCCGCCGAGTGCGAGGTTGTGCTTGCGCAGGTACTCGATGTCACTCATGAAACCAAAAGTACGGGCGCGGCTGACTTCTTTTACGAACGAAGTGCTGGAAAAATCCACGCTTGCACTTTGGGTGCGGTCACGGAATACCGGGTGATCGAAATCGATCTCAAAGCTCACTTTAAAGCCTTCGAACGGGACGAAGGTGGCGCGCTTGTCGCCGTCTTCTACTGTCACTTCCCGCAGAATGCGTATGAACTTCTTGGCTGCGTCCTGTTCTTCCAGGCCGGCAGATTGAATCAGGAATACGAAGGGTCCAGCGCTGCCATCCATGATAGGGACTTCGGACGCGGAGAGCTCGACGTAGGCGTTATCGATGCCCAGGCCAGCCATGGCCGAGAGCAAGTGCTCCACCGTGTCCACTTTGACGTCACCGTTGACCAGTGTGGTCGACATCGTGGTTTCGCCAACGTTTTCCGCGCGAGCAGGAATCTGCACCACAGGGTCCAGGTCGGCACGAACAAACACGATGCCGGTGTCGACAGGTGCAGGTTTGAGGGTCAGGTATACCTTCTCCCCGGAGTGCAGACCTACACCTGTGGCACGGATAATATTCTTCAGGGTGCGTTGTTTAATCATGGCTTGGACCGCTTGAGCGCAAATTGCGAACTGGTATCAACAAAGGCTGGCGATAATAGCAGACCAGACCTTTGCTGAACACCAATCACCTTCATAGCCCTGATACATTCCATCAATCGGCCTGACGACGCAGGAATGCCGGGATGTCCAGGTAGTCCAGGTCATCTTGCGGATTCGGGCTACGGGACGCCGCAGCACCGGCCTGAGCCTGGTTGCGCATCACGGTCGGACGGTCCAGGTCACGGTAGTTCACCGACGGCATTTCCGGGCGCACAGGCGCTGGAGCTGCAGCCGACTGGCTGGCGTGGCTGGTATGGACGGTGTTGTCGATGACCTTGACAGGTTTCTCGATCTTCGCGCCCAGGCCGGTAGCAACCACAGTCACGTGCAGTTCGTCGCGCATGTCTGGATCGATAACGGTACCGACTTTGACCATCGCGTGCTCGGAAGCGAAGGCTTCGATGATGCTACCCACGTCGGAGTACTCACCCAGGGACAGGTCAGGACCGGCGGTGATGTTCACCAGGATGCCGCGTGCACCTTGCAGGTTCACGTCTTCCAGCAGCGGGTTGCGGATGGCCGCTTCAGTGGCTTCGCGCGCACGGTTCGGACCGCTGGCGCAGCCAGTGCCCATCATCGCCATGCCCATTTCGCTCATGACAGTACGTACGTCGGCAAAGTCGACGTTGATCATGCCTGGGCGCTTGATGATGTCGGAGATACCGCGAACGGCACCGGCCAGCACATCGTCAGCCTTGGCGAACGCGGACAGCAGGCTTGCGTCCTTGCCCAGGATGGTCAGCAGCTTCTCGTTGGGAATGGTGATCAACGAGTCGACGCTTTCAGACAGCAGACGGATGCCTTCGTCGGCGATCTGCATACGCTTGCGACCTTCGAACGGGAACGGACGGGTCACGACTGCGACCGTCAGAATGCCCATTTCCTTGGCCACTTCGGCAATGATCGGCGCTGCACCGGTACCGGTACCGCCGCCCATGCCGGTGGTGATGAACACCATGTTGGTGCCTTGCAGCACTTCGGCAATACGCTCGCGGTCTTCCAGGGCGGCTTGACGGCCGACTTCCGGGTTGGCGCCAGCGCCGAGGCCTTTGGTCACGGCTGTGCCCAATTGCAGGATGGTACGCGCGCCGATGCTTTTCAGCGCCTGGGCATCAGTGTTGGCGCAGATGAATTCAACGCCTTCAATGTTGCTCTTGACCATATGGTTGACAGCGTTGCCGCCGCCACCGCCGACACCGATCACTTTGATGACCGGGCTGGCGGGGATGTTGTCTACGAGTTCGAACATGTTCCCTCTCCTTTCGTTATCTCTAGTTTTTTCGCCTACTGCTTCTTTCTGTGTTGCGGTGTAGCGGTAAATCTTTAGAAATTGCCTTTTACCCAAGCCTGCAACCGCTCGAACAACGGCGCCTTGGCCTCGTCGTCACTGCGATAGCTGTCACGGATGCTCGGGCCCGACAGGGAAATGCCGTCGGTCTGCTTTTGCAGTCCGTACAACAGCAAGCCCACACCGGTGGAATAAATCGGGTTGCGCACTACGTCGCCCAGGCCTTTGACGCCATGGGGTACGCCCAGGCGAACCGGCATGTGGAAGATTTCCTCGGCCAGTTCGACCGCGCCTTCCATCTTCGAGGTGCCACCGGTCAGCACGATGCCGGCCGGGATCAAATCTTCGTAGCCACTGCGGCGCAGTTCAGCCTGGATCAGGGTGAACAGCTCGTCGTAGCGCGGCTCGACCACTTCGGCCAAGGCCTGGCGCGACAGTTCGCGCGGTGGACGGTCGCCCACGCTCGGCACCTTGATGGTCTCGCCGGCACCGGCCAGCTTGGCCAGGGCGCAGGCGTAGCGGATCTTGATTTCTTCGGCGTACTGGGTCGGTGTACGCAACGCCATGGCGATGTCGTTGGTGACCTGGTCGCCCGCAATCGGGATCACGGCGGTGTGACGGATTGCACCCTCGGTGAAGATCGCGATGTCAGTGGTGCCGCCGCCGATGTCCACCAGGCACACGCCCAGTTCCTTTTCGTCGTCGGTCAGTACCGAATACGCGGAAGCAAGCTGCTCCAGAATAATGTCGTCGATTTCCAGACCGCAGCGGCGCACGCATTTTTCAATGTTCTGTGCAGCGTTTACGGCGCAGGTCACCACGTGGACCTTGGCCTCCAGACGCACGCCCGACATGCCCAGGGGCTCGCGAACGCCTTCCTGATTATCGATCACGTAATCCTGCGGCAAGGTGTGCAGCACGCGCTGGTCAGCCGGGATCGCCACGGCTTGAGCGGCGTCAAGGACGCGCTCAAGGTCGGCGGCGCTGACTTCGCGGTCGCGGATCGCCACGATGCCGTGGGAGTTCAGGCTGCGGATATGGTTGCCGGCCACGCCGACGAACGCCGAGTGAATCCGGCAACCGGCCATCAGCTGCGCTTCTTCGATAGCACGCTGGATCGACTGCACGGTGGACTCGATGTTCACCACCACGCCCTTCTTCAGGCCCCGGGACGGATGCGTGCCAATACCGACGATCTCGATCACGCCGTCTTCCCCGACCTCGCCCACCAGCGCCACCACCTTGGAGGTGCCGATATCGAGACCGACGATCATTTTGCCGCTTTGCACGTTTGCCATGGGTCCTGCCTCTTCTTAATTCTTCGCGACAGCGGGTTGCGCTGCCGTGGGCGCAGCCGGTTCACGCCAGCCGACGGCAAGGCCGTTGGCGTAACGCAGGTCGACGCTCGCAATGTTCGTAATCTGTTCTTTCAAGGTCTTGTCGTAGATGGCAATGAAGCGGCGCATCTTCTCCACCAAGCGGTCGCGTCCCAGCAACAACTGGATGCCCGGGCCGGAACTGCCTGCCCCGGTCGTCAAAAACCAGCTACCCCGTTCACGCAGTTCCAGGCGTGCAATGGAGAAGCCCATCGGCCGCAGCATCTGGCTCAAGGCCTGGTACTGCTGCATGACTTGCTGCTGCGCCCGCTGCGGCCCGAACAACTGCGGCAGGTGCTCGTAGTTGGCCAACTCACGCGGGGTGAACGCCTGCCCCTGGTTGTTCAACAGCGCCTCTTCACCCCAGCGGGCCACGGGCAGTTGTTCTTCCAGGCGGATCGTCACCTGGTCCGGCCAGACACGGCGGACTTCGGCGTGGGCGATCCACGGCATCTGTTCCAGCTCTGCGCGCATACCGGCCAGGTCGATGGTGAAGAAGCTCGCGGCCAGGTACGGGCCGATGCGCTGCTGCACCGCTTGCTGGCTGATGTAGCTCAAATCGCCCTGCACGCTGATCTTGGTGATCGGCCGGTCGGCATACGGCAACAGCCGCTGCGCGCCCTCATACGTGCCGAAGCCCAACACCACCAGCAACACCGGCCAGAACAACGCCTTGAGGAAACCAAAGTTGGCTTTCGGCAGGCGCGCCGACATCGGCTCTTTAGCCACCATTCGGCTGGCACCCCGTGGCACCGGCTTGCGGCTCGGTGCTTGTGGGGGCTGATGACGAAGCGATGCGCCTTTCATGTCCTTAGCCTCTTGGCTCAATGCTGTCGGCCAGGATCGCCAGCACCAACTGCTGGAAGTCCAAACCGGCCGCACGGGCTGCCATAGGTACCAGGCTGTGGTCGGTCATGCCCGGTGCGGTGTTGACTTCCAGGAACCAGAAATTCCCCTGGTCATCCTGCATCACGTCTGCGCGCGCCCAACCGGCGATACCCAGCGCCTCACAGGCTTTCGCCGTGAGGTCCATCAATTCCTGTTCTTTGTTTGCATCAAGGCCACATGGGATCCGGTACTGGGTATCGGAAGCCAGGTACTTGGCGTCGTAGTCGTAAAAGGTGTGGGGCGTGCCCAATGCGATAGGCGGCAATACCTGGCCACGCAGGGTGGCGATGGTGTACTCGGGACCCTGGATCCACTGTTCCACCAACACTTGCGAATCGTAGGTACTTGCCGCTTTCCATGCGTCGATCAATTCGGCGGCCGAGTTCACTTTAGCCATGCCGATACTGGAGCCTTCATGGGCAGGTTTGACGATCAAAGGCAGGCCCAGTTCCTTGGCTGCAGAAATACAATCGTCTTCGCTGCACAGAACACTGTGACGCGGGGTTGGAATGCCCAGGCTGTGCCACACCTGCTTGGTGCGCAACTTGTCCATCGCCAGCGCCGACGCGAGAATGCCGCTGCCGGTGTAAGGGATGCCAGCGCATTCCAACAAGCCTTGCATGCTGCCGTCTTCACCGCCACGGCCGTGCAGGATGATGAAGGCACGGTCGATCTTCTCGGCCTGCAAGCGGGCGAGGAAGTCATCGCCCACATCGATGCCGAAGGCGTTTACGCCGGCGCTTTGCAGCGCTTCAAGCACGGCATTGCCGGACTTGAGCGACACTTCGCGCTCGGCGCTCTTGCCGCCGAACAACACGGCCACGCGGCCGAAATCGGCAGGCGCGATAGTGGAGAACAGGGAGTCTCTCGTGATCATTTCGACTTCCCCTTGGCAGCAGCGAACAGCGGGCTCGCCAGCAATTTAGGGGCAAGGCCACCAATGTCACCGGCACCCTGGCACAGCAAAATGTCACCGGCCCGCAGCAGCGGCTTGACGATCGGTGCCAGGTCCACACCACGTTCGATGTAGATCGGGTCCAACTGGCCACGCTGACGAATGCTGTTGCACAGCTTGCGGCTGTCGGCGCCCGGAATCGGCTCTTCACCGGCCGGGTACACCTCCATCAGCAACAGCACGTTGGCATCGGCCAATACATTGACGAAGTCGTCGTACAGGTCGCGGGTGCGGCTGTAGCGGTGCGGCTGGTAGACCATCACCAGACGGCGCTCCGGCCAGCCACCGCGGACGGCCTTGATCACCGCCGCCACTTCGGTCGGGTGGTGACCGTAGTCGTCTACCAGCATCACGTCGCCACCTTCTACCGGCAACTGGCCGTAGACCTGGAAACGACGGCCCACACCGGCAAAGCGCGACAGGCCTTCGACGATGGCTTCATCGCTGACACCTTCATCGGAGGCGATGCAGATGGTCGCCAGGGAGTTCAAGACGTTGTGGTTGCCCGGCATGTTCACCGACACATCCAGCGGCTCACGCTCGGGACGCAGCACGGTGAAGAAGGTTTGCATGCCTTCCTGGCGCACGTTGATTGCGCGCACGTCGGCGTCTTCGCTGAAGCCGTAGGTCACGGTCGGACGCTTGACCAGCGGCAGGATTTCGCGCACGACCGGATCGTCCAGGCACACCACGGCCAGCCCATAGAACGGCAGGTTGTGCAGGAACTCGACGAAGGTTTTCTTCAACTTGTTGAAGTCGCCGTCGTAGGTCGCCATGTGGTCTTCGTCGATGTTGGTCACGACGGCCACCAGCGGTTGCAGGTGCAGGAAGCTCGCGTCGCTTTCATCGGCTTCGGCGATCAGGTAGCGGCTGGTGCCGAGCTGGGCATTGGTGCCCGCTGCATTCAGGCGGCCACCGATGACGAACGTCGGGTCCAGGCCACCGGCGGCGAACACCGAGGCGATCAGGCTGGTGGTGGTGGTTTTGCCATGGGTACCGGCGACGGCAATGCCGTGGCGATAGCGCATCAGCTCAGCGAGCATCTCGGCGCGTGGCACCACAGGAATACGGCGCTCCAGGGCGGTGGCTACTTCCGGGTTGGAAGTGTTCACAGCGCTGGATACGACGAGCACGTCAGCCTCGGCGGCGTTCTCGGCGCGGTGGCCGATGAAAATCTGTGCGCCAAACGACTTCAGGCGGTCGGTGACCGGCGACTCTTTCAAGTCTGAACCGGACACCTGGTAGCCCAGGTTCAGCAGCACTTCGGCAATGCCGCACATGCCCACGCCGCCGATGCCGACGAAGTGGATACGACGGATGCGGCGCATCTCGGGTTGCGGCATGGCTTTCTGATTCTCAACCATGGGCCACCTCCAGGCAGATATCGACCACGGTGCGGGTTGCGTCAGGTTTGGCCAGGCGGCTTGCGGTGCTCGCCATGTTGTTGAGTCGTTCCGGTTGCATCAAAACCTCGGTCAGGCGTGCGGCCAAATCGGCGGCGCCAGTCGTTCTTTGCGGCAGCAGGAAGGCAGCGCCCTCCCCGGCCAAATATTCGGCGTTGCGGGTCTGGTGATCGTCGATGGCATGGGGCAAAGGCACCAGCAAGGACGGCAGACCGGCGGCGGCCAGTTCACTGACGGTCAGCGCACCAGCGCGGCAGACCACCAGGTCGGCCCAGCCATAGGCTTGGGCCATGTCTTTGATGAAGGGCTGTACATTCGCCTCGACACCGGCCTCGCGATAACGTGTGGCGGTGACTTCATCGTGGTTCTTGCCGGCCTGATGGAAGATCTCCGGGCGCAATTCCACAGGGAGTTGCGCCACCGCTTCCGGCAGCAATTTGTTCAACGGCTCCGCGCCCAGGCTTCCACCGAGGATCAGCAGATGCGCCTTGCGCCCTGCCAGTGCATTGCGGGCGATATCCATAAACAGCTCGGTACGCACCGGGTTGCCGGTGGTACGGCGTTTATCCGACGCGCTGAAGGTGTTGGGAAACGCTTCACACACCCGCGCCGCCAACGGCACCAGCAGGCGGTTTGCGGTACCGGCGACGGCGTTCTGCTCGTGCACGATCACCGGCACGCCGGCGAGCCTGGCCGCGACGCCGCCAGGGCCCGTCACATAACCGCCAAACCCAAGCACACACACCGGCTGCAATTCACGAATGACCTTGCGCGCCTGCCACACCGCCTTGAGCAACACGAACGGCGCCTTGAGCAGGGACAACTTACCCTTGCCACGCAGGCCGGTGACGTTGATCAGATGCAACGGCAAGCCGGCACCCGGTACCAGTTCGTTTTCGATGCCACGGGGCGTTCCCAACCAGTGCACGGTGTAGCCACGGTTCTGGAATTCACGCGCACAGGCCAGGGCCGGGAACACATGGCCCCCGGTGCCACCCGCCATGATCAGCACATTAGCGCCCATGGGTCGGCTCCTCGGCGAAGTCGCTTTCGCTGAACTCCATCTCTTCACTGCCCAGGTGGGTTCGACTCTCCCACTCGATGCGCAGCAACAAGCCCAGGCAGGCGCAGCAAATCACCAGGGAACTGCCGCCGTAACTGAGGAACGGCAAGGTCAGGCCCTTGGTCGGCAGCAGGCCGACATTCACACCGATGTTGATCAGGAACTGGCCGATCCACAGGAACGACAAGCCGTACGCCACATAGGCGGCGAAATACTGTTTGGCCTTCTCGGCCCACAAGCCGATGTACATGCCGCGTACACACACGAACACGAACAGCGCGACGGTGCACAGCGAGCCGACCACACCCAGCTCTTCGGCGAGTACCGAGAACACGAAGTCGGTGTGGGCTTCCGGCAGGTAGAACTGCTTCTGCACGCTGTTGCCCAGGCCTACGCCCAGCCACTCGCCGCGACCGAAGGCGATCAACGCCTGGGTCAACTGATAGCCGGAACCGAACTGGTCGGACCACGGGTCGGTAAAGGTGATCAGACGTGCCATACGGTAGGGTTGCGCCTGCACCAGAATGGTCACGGCGGCCACGGCCAGTACCACCATCAAACTGAAGCGGAACAGGCCCACGCCACCGAGGAATAGCATCGCCGCTGCGGCCCCCATCATTACGACGGTGGCGCCAAAGTCGGGCTCCATCAGCAACAGGCCGGCCATGGGCAGCAGCACGATGAATGGCTTGAAGAAGCCCATCCAGCTTTCGCGCACTTCCTTCTGGCGACGCACCAGGTAACCGGCGAGGTAGATCACCACGAACACCTTGGCGATTTCCGACGGCTGCACGTTGAACGCACCGAAGCCGATCCAGCGCATCGAGCCGTTCACCTCGCGGCCGATGCCGGGCAGGATCACCATGATCAGCAAGCCGAACGCGCCGATCAGCATCAACCAGCCCAGGCGTTGCCAGGTGGCGATGGGGATCATCATGGTCACGATGCACGCACCCAGACCGATGATCAGGTACACAAGGTGACGGATCATCATGTACAGGGTGTTGCCCGACTGCACGGCAGCCACTTCGGACGACGCCGAGGTGATCATGACCAGGCCCAGGCCCAGCAGCGCAAGGCAACCGGCGAGCATCGGGAAATCGAGGTCGATGCCGCGCCCGGTGATGATCGGTGACGGGTATGGCTTGATGATGTTTCTGAAATCAATGCTCATGCCAAGCCCTCCACGGCGCGGGCGAACAACTGGCCGCGCTCTTCGTAGTTCTTGAACATGTCGAAACTGGCGCACGCCGGCGACAACAGCACGGCATCGCCTGCCCGGGCGAGGGCTTTGCACTGGGCAATGGCGTCGTCCAGGGAAGTGGCGCGCACTTGCGGGACGGCGTCACCGAGGGCTGCGGCGACTTTGTCGGCGTCGCGGCCGATCAGCACCACGGCACGGCAATGCGCGGCGACGGGGGCTTTGAGATCCTTGAACTCGGCACCTTTGCCATCCCCACCGGCGATCAATACCAGCTTGCCCTCGATATCAGCGCCAAGGCCCTCGATGGCAGCCAATGCGGCACCCACGTTGGTGGCCTTGGAGTCGTTGTAATAACTGACGCCGTCCAGGTCGCGCACCCACTGGCAACGATGTTCGAGGCCGCCAAAAGTGCGCAGGCTCGACAGCATGGCGTCGAATGGCAGGCCAACCGCATGGCCGAGGGCCAATGCAGCCAGGGCATTGGATTGGTTATGGGCGCCACGGATTTTCAGCTCGCGCACCGGCATCAGGTTCTGGAATTCGAAGGCCAGGTATTTCTCGCCGTTCTCTTCGCGAATACCAAAGGCCTTGAAGTCGGGTTTGCCCAGGCCGAAGGTCCAGCAGGGCATGCCCTCGCCCATCAGCGGTCGGCTCAGGGCATCCTGGCGGTTGACGACAAATTGCCTGGCGCCACGGAAGATCCGGTGCTTGGCCAGGTGATAAGCCGGCAGGCCGCTGTAGCGGTCCATATGGTCTTCGCTGACGTTCAGTACCGTCGCCACTTCAGCGCCCAGATCGTGGGTGGTTTCCAGCTGGAAGCTCGACAATTCCATCACGTACAGCTCGACGTCGTCGCTGAGCAGGTCCAGGGCCGGCACGCCAAGATTGCCGCCGACGGCCACACGCTTGCCCGCCGCCGCAGCCATCTCGCCCACCAGGGTGGTGACGGTGCTCTTGGCGTTGGAACCGCTGATGGCCACGATCGGCGCCTTCGCGTTGCGCGCGAACAGGTCGATATCGCCAGACAGCTTCACGCCACGGGCCGCCGCCGCTTGCAGGGCCGGTGTCGCCAGGGCCAGGCCCGGGCTCACGTAGAGCTCATCGGCACGGCACAGAAACTCGACATCCAACTCGCCACAACGCACTTCCACGTGCGGGTAGTCACGGCGCAGCGTGACCAGCTCCGGTGGATTTTCCCGCGTATCGGCCACGGCAAACGACGTGCCCCGGTTCGCCAGGAAGCGAACCAGGGACATGCCGCTCTTGCCGAGGCCGACAACGATGCGGAAGTGGTCTGAAGCGATCAGGGACACTCGTTTCTACCTCAGTTTCAGGGTGGCAAGGCCGACCAGTACCAGAATCACGGTGATGATCCAGAAACGGACAATCACGCGTGGCTCCGGCCAGCCCTTGAGTTCAAAGTGGTGGTGAATCGGCGCCATGCGAAACACCCGGCGCCCGGTCAACTTGAAGGAGGCCACCTGGATGACGACCGACAGGGTTTCCATTACGAACACGCCGCCCATGATGAACAACACGATTTCCTGGCGAACGATCACCGCAATGGTGCCCAAGGCTGCGCCCAGCGCCAGTGCGCCGACGTCGCCCATGAAGACTTGTGCCGGGTAGGTGTTGAACCACAGGAAACCCAGGCCGGCACCGATCAAGGCGCCGCAGAACACAATCAATTCACCCGCGCCCGGTACATAAGGGATCAGCAGGTATTCGGCGAATTTCACGTTACCCGACAGGTAGCAGAAGATGCCGAGCGCGCCGCCCACCATCACCGTCGGCATGATCGCCAGGCCGTCGAGGCCGTCGGTCAGGTTCACCGCGTTGCTGGAGCCGACGATCACGAAGTAGGTCAGCACCACGAAGCCGATGCCCAGTGGAATGCTGGCGTCCTTGAGCATCGGAATGATCAGGGTGGTTTCCACTGCGCTTGGTGCGGTGGTGTACAGGAAGATCGCCGCGCCCAGGCCGAATACTGACTGCCAGAAATACTTCCAGCGGCTCGGCAGCCCCTTGGAGTTTTTCTCGATCACTTTGCGGTAGTCGTCGACCCAGCCGATGGCGCCGAACAGCAAAGTCACCAGCAGCACCGTCCAGACGTAACGGTTGTGCAGGTCTGCCCAGAGCAGGGTGCTGATACCGATCGACGACAGGATCAGCGCGCCGCCCATGGTCGGGGTGCCGGACTTGGACAGGTGCGACTGCGGGCCGTCATTACGTACCGATTGACCAATTTGCAGGTTCTGCAGGGTGCGGATCATCCACGGTCCCAGAAACAGCGACAGAGACAGCGCGGTCAGCACACCCAGGATCCCGCGCAGGGTCAGGTACTGAAAGACCGCGAAGCCTTTGTGGAACTGTTGCAGATACTCAGCCAGCAGCAGCAGCATTAATGTTTCTCCGTACTTGAACCGCACAAGGCCGCGACGACGTTTTCCATCACCGCGCTGCGCGATCCCTTGATCAAAATGGTTGTGTGTTTGTCTTGTTCTGCTGCGCCCAAGGCCTGAATCAGCTCGGCCTGGGTTGCGAAATGCCGCGCACCGGGGCCGAAAGCGTTGACCGCATGGGCCATGTTCGTGCCAACGGCGTAGAGCGCGTCCACTTTGCCAGCGGCATAGGCGCCGACTTCACGATGGCCTTGTTCAGCCCAATCGCCCAACTCGCCGATATCGCCCAGTACCAGGACTTTGCGCCCATCAAAGCCTTTGAGCAGATCCACAGCGGCATTGATGGAGGACGGGTTGGCGTTGTAAGTGTCATCAATCACCCGCATCCCGTTGCTGGCAAGTTGCGCCACGGTGCGGCCCTTGACCGGCTGCACCGCGCCCAGGCCCGTGGCGATACCGAACAGCGACACACCCAGGGCATGGGCGGCAGCGGCGGCGGCCAAGGCGTTGGCGACGTTATGGTTGCCCAGCAGATTCAACTGCACGTGCTCGTTACCTTGCGGGGTGTGCAAGGTGAAGGCTGGGCAGCCACGGGCATCCACCGTGATCTTGGAGGCATGGAAGTCTGCGGCGGCATTCAATACGGCGAACGTCAGCACCTTGCGACCGGCAGCGCGTGCACGCCAGGTCTCGAAAGCCTTGTCGTCGAGGTTCAATACGGCGGTGCCCGAAGCGTCGAGGCCTTCAAGGATTTCGCCCTTGGCTTCGACGATTTTTTCCGGACCGCCGAACTCACCCACATGGGCGGTGCCGGCATTGTTGATGATCGCAACGTGGGGCTTGGTCAGCGCCACGGTATAGGCGATTTCGCCGACGCGCGAAGCCCCCAGTTCTATCACCGCCGCCGTGTGTTCCGGGGCCAGTTCGAGCAGGGTCAGCGGGGCGCCGAAATCATTGTTCAGGTTGCCACGGGTCGCAAGCACCGGGCCGCGTGTGCGCAGTACACCGGCGAGCAGTTCCTTGACCGTGGTCTTGCCGCTGGAGCCAGTGACGGCGGCGACAGGCTTATCGAACGCTGCACGGTTGAGCGCACCCAATTGGCCAAGGGCCAGCCGGGTATCGGCGACCAGCAGTTGCGGCAAGGTGGAGTCTGCGACTTCGCGCTGCACCAAGGCACCCACGGCACCTTTGGCAGCGACGTCGTTCAGGTAATCGTGACCGTCAAAGCGTGGGCCGGCCAAGGCGACGAACAGTTGCCCCGGCTTGATCGCCCGGCTATCGATGCTCACGCCATCGAAGCGGCAATCGCTCGACAGCACGCGGGCCGACAGGGCCTGGGTCAGTTCACCGAATGTCATCGCCTTAAGCATGGGCAACCTCCCAAGCGGTCAAGGCATGATCGGCCTCGACCAGATCGGAGAAGGCATGGCGCTCGCCGTTGATTTCCTGGTAGTCCTCGTGGCCTTTACCGGCCAGTACGACCACGTCGTCAGCGCTGGCGCCGGCGATCAATTGCGCGATGGCCGCACCGCGACCAGCAACGAACGTCGCCTTGGAGACGTCTTTGAAGCCTGCGCGGATATCGTCGAAAATCTGGCTCGGGCTTTCGCTGCGCGGGTTGTCATCAGTGACCAGCACGCCGTCGGCCAAGCGCTCGACAATCTCGGCCATCAGCGGACGCTTGCCGCGATCACGATCACCGCCGCAACCGAACAGGCAGAGCAACTTGCCTTTGGCGTGAGGGCGCAGGGCTTCGAGGACTTTTTCCAGGGCATCCGGGGTATGGGCGTAATCAACCACCACCAGCGGCTGCGTGCCGCCACCCAGGCGTTGCATGCGACCGGCCGGACCTTCCAGCTTCGGTAGCACCTTGAGGATCTCGTCCAGGGCGTAATCCAGGCCAAGCAACGCGCCGATGGCGGCGAGGACGTTGCTCAGGTTGAAACGCCCGAGCAACGTGCTGCGCAGGTGGTGTTCGCCCTGGGGCGTTACCAGCGTGGCGCGCACGCCTTCGTCATTGAATTGGGCTTCGCGGCAGTACAGGTACGCGCTGGCGTCCAGCAGGCTGTAGCTGATCAAACGCGATTCGCTGTCCTGGGCAGCCAGTTGGCGACCGAACTCATCGTCCAGGTTCACGACCCGGCACTTCAAGTCACTCCAGGCGAACAACTTGGCCTTGGCGGCCGCGTACGCCTCCATCGTGCCGTGGTAGTCCAGGTGGTCACGGGACAGGTTGGTCATCACTGCCACGTCAAACGCCAGGGCAGTCACGCGGCCCTGGTCGAGGCCGTGGGACGAGACTTCCATGGCAACCGCCTTGGCACCGGCCTTTTTCAGGTCGGCCAGGGTCGCTTGCACGGCGATAGGATTCGGCGTGGTATGCAGGCCGCTTTGCAGCGCGCCATAAAACCCGGTGCCCAAGGTACCCACGATGCCGCAGTGCTGGCCCAGCAGGTCAAGCGCCTGGGCAACCAGCTGGGTCACGCTGGTTTTGCCGTTGGTGCCAGTCACGCCCACCAGATTGAGGTGACGACTCGGGTCACCATAGAAGCGCCCGGCGATGTCCGACAATTGCTTGGCCAAACCTTTGACCGGGATCAGCGGCACGTCGGTGATCGGCAGCACGGTGGCGCCTTCCACTTCATAAGCCACGGCGGCTGCACCGCGCTGCAAGGCGTCGGCTATATGCGCACGGCCATCGACCTTGCCGCCCGGCACCGCCAGGAACAGGTCACCAGCGCGCACATTACGGCTGTCCAGAGTCAACTCGCGAATCAGCAGATCGCGGCCGGCGTGGGCGAAAATCTTGTTCAGGCTAAGAGACATCAGCCGCGCCCTCCATTGGCTTTGACTGCAGCGGCCGGTGGTCCGGCGTTCGCTTGTTGGGTCGGCGGCAGGTTGTCCGGCGTGATGTTCATCAGGCGCAGGGTGCCGGACATCACTTTGCTGAACACAGGCGCCGAAACCAGGCCACCGAAGTAACCGGCTTTGCTCGGCTCGTCGATCACCACAACAATGGCGTAGCGTGGGTCGCTCATCGGGCCGAAGCCGGCGAACAGCGAACGGTAGGAGTTTTCGGCATAGCCCTTGGTCCCCACCGACGTCTTACGTGCGGTACCGGACTTGCCTGCTACGTGATAAGCCGGCACCTGGGCACGGAATACGCCACGTGGCGCTTCGATCACTTGTTGCAGCATGCCTTGCATGGTCTTGGCGACATTTTCCGGGATGACCTGCGTGGCTTTTGGCGCTTCGTCAACGTGGATCAGGCTCAGCGGCACCATGCGGCCATTGTTGGCCAGTACGGAGAAGGCGTGAGCCAGTTGGATAGCGGTTACCGACAGACCGTAACCATAGGAAAGCGTGGCGGTCTCGGCCTTTTTCCAGTCGCGGTAGTTCGGCAGGTTGCCGACGCGCTCACCGGGGAAGTCCAGGCCGGTGGGTTGGCCCAGGCCGATTTTTTGCGCCAGGTGGTAGATGGTTTCGCCGCCGATATCGAAGGCGACCTTACTCATGCCGACGTTACTGGAGTTGATCAGGATGCCTGTCAAATCCAGCACTGGACCTTCGGTGCGCGATACGTCACGAATGGTGTATTTGCCCAACTGCAACGTGCCGGGGTACACCTCGACCTTGTCGCTGGGCTTCCAGCGTCCGGTTTCCAGGGCGGCACTCATGGAGATGGCTTTCATGGTCGAACCCGGCTCGAACACGTCGATCATGGCGCGGTTGCGCATCATCGCCGGTTGCAGGTTGCGACGGTTGTTCGGGTTGTAGGTCGGCTGGTTGACCATGGCCAGGATCTCGCCGGTCTTCACGTCCATGATCACCAGGCTGCCGGCCTTGGCGCCGTTCTCGATGATCGCGTTACGCAGCTCGCGGTTGGCCAGGTATTGCAGACGCAGGTCAATCGACAACGCCAAGGGCTTGCCGGCCTTGGCGTTTTTGGTGACTTGGACATCCTTGATCAGTCTGCCGCGCCGATCCTTGATGACTTGTCGTTTGCCGGGAACCCCGGCCAGCCACTCATCGTAGGCCAGCTCGACGCCTTCGCGACCGTGGTCATCGATGTCGGTAAAGCCGACCATATGGGCAGTGGTTTCACCGGCCGGATAGAAACGACGGAACTCCTCGATGCCGTAGACACCGGGGACTTTAAGGTCGAGCACTTGCTGGCCTTGTTCGGGGGTGAGGCCGCGAACGAGGTAGATGAATTCTTTGTTGGCCTGGGCTTCAAGACGCTCAGCCAGAGCCTTTGGGTCCTGGCCCAAGGCGGCAGCCAGTTGTGGCCACTTGTCCTTGGCCACCTGCAATTCCTTGGCGTTGGCCCACAGGGTGGTCACCGGCGTACTGACGGCCAGAGGCTCGCCGTTACGGTCAGTGATCAGACCGCGGTGCGCAGGAATCGGGATATGACGCAGGCTACGGGCATCGCCCTGGCCGATCAGGAAGTCGCGGTCAACCACCTGCAGGTCAATGATCCGCCAGGCAATCGCACCCACCATCAATGCCAGCAAGCCGAGCATCAGGCGGAAGCGCCATGGGTAGAGTGCGCCTTCGAGCTTCATCATGGCGCCACCATGCGAACGTCGGCCGCGCCCGGGATGTGCATTTTCAGTTGTTCGGTCGCCAGCACTTCGATACGGCTATGGGCCGTCCAGGTGCTTTGCTCAAGGATCAACCGGCCCCACTCCGCCTGCGCTTTGTCGCGCACGCTCAATTCCCCATAGAGGGTATTGAGCAATTGGCGGTTGTAGTGCGCGCTGTAGGACACCGCAATCGCGGACACCAGCACGCCGACGTACAGCAGCATCATGAAGAAGCTGCCGCCCGGCAGGGGCTTGGCGAAAAGCTTGCTCACCGCAGCTTCTCCGCGACGCGCATGACGGCGCTACGGGAGCGTGGGTTGGCCTTGAGTTCCGCTTCGGAAGCGAACTGCGCTTTGCCATGGATTTTGATTTTCGGCACAAAGGCCTCGAAACGCACCGGCAGGTTGCGCGGCAGGTTGTCGGACTCACCCTTGACCAGGCGACGCATGAACAGTTTGACGATGCGGTCTTCCAAAGAGTGGAAGCTGATCACCACCAGGCGACCGCCGACTTCCAACGCGTCCAGAGCGGCTTCGAGGCCTGCTTCCAGATCGCCCAATTCGTTATTGACGTGAATACGCAGGCCCTGGAACGCACGGGTCGCCGGGTTCTTGCCCTTTTCCCAGGCAGGGTTGGCGACTTTCAGCACTTCGGCCAGGTCGGCAGTGCGCTCGAACGGCTGGATCTCGCGGCGCTCGACCACGGCACGGGCCATGCGACCAGCGAAGCGCTCTTCACCGTATTCCTTGAATACGCGGGTGATTTCTTCATGGGGAGCGGTGGCGATGAACTGTGCCGCGCTGATGCCACGGGTAGGGTCCATGCGCATGTCGAGGGGGCCGTCGTTCATGAAACTGAAGCCGCGCTCCGGGTCGTCGAGCTGTGGCGAAGACACGCCCAGGTCGAGCAAAACCCCGGCCACCTTGCCCGCCATGCCGCGCTCAGCCACTTCGGCGCCCAGCTCGGCAAAGCTGCGCTGCACAACGACAAAGCGGCCGTCTTCGGCCGCTAGCGCTTGCCCGGTGGCAATCGCTTGGGGGTCTTTGTCGAACCCGAGGAGCTTACCGTCGGACCCGAGCTGGCTGAGTATCAACCGACTGTGCCCGCCCCTGCCGAAGGTGCCATCCAAATAGCAGCCATCCGCGCGTACGGCGAGAGCCTCAACGGCTTCGTCAAGCAGTACGGTGATGTGGTTAAAGCCGCTATCAATAGTCACAGGATCAAATCACGCAGTTCATCAGGCATAGCGCCCGGTTGTTGAATAGCAGCCAGGTCAGCTGCAGAAACAGCATCCCAGGCATCTTCGTCCCACAATTGGAACTTGTTCAGTTGGCCGACCAGCATTGCGCGCTTGTCCAGCTTGGCGTACTCGCGCAGACGCGGGGGCACCAGGAAACGACCGCTGCCATCGAGTTCAAGGTCGACGGCATTACCGATCAGCAAACGCTGCAGGCGGCGGTTTTCTTCACGCAATGAAGGCAGGGCGCGCAATTTGGTTTCGATCAACTCCCACTCATCGAGGGGGTAAACGCATAAACAAGGGTCAACGGCATCGATCGTGATGATTAACTGCCCGGAACTTCGCGAAATCAGCTCGTCACGATACCGGCTGGGCATAGCGAGACGGCCTTTTGCATCGAGACTGATAGCGTTAGCTCCGCGAAACACAGATGCGTTTCTCCAAATTTTAGCGTTTTACGTTCAAAAAACCCACTTTGTGCCACTTTCCGCCACTTGCGCACACTATAGGAATGCGCCCACCACACCGTCAAGGCGCGGATTCAAGGAAAAGCCTTACAGAACGGAGATTTAGGAGCGTAAAAGCAGGAGAAACCAGAGTTCGACGGTGTTTTTGACCCAGCAAGGTCAAATAGCTCAAAGAGCTACGACTTAAAGTTAAAGTAATTTATTAAGAGTAAGATTTTTTTGGTATTACGAAGATGCATCTGCCAATGATTTGGCAGGGAGGGATTCTTGCGCTACTACCGAGTTTCTGCCTGAGATTCAGGCAGAGGGAAAAAGGTGGAGAGTCGATCTGTAAGCCGGGTTCTGTCTTGAACAGTCATTCGTCTACGATGGCCATCACTGGACACCTTTAGCAACCTACCCGGTCCCAGCGCGGGCCACGCCTTGGGACCCTATTTGGTCTTGCTCCAAGTGGGGTTTACCTAGCCACGAACTGTTGCCAGTCGTGCGGTGCGCTCTTACCGCACCTTTTCACCCTTACCGGCACCGAAGTGCTTAGGCGGTTATTTTCTGTGGCACTTTCCGTAGGCTCACGCCTCCCAGGCATTACCTGGCACTTCGCCCTATGGAGCCCGGACTTTCCTCCCCCCCCTAATTTTCATAGAGGGCAGCGACTGTCCAATCGACTCTCCGCCGCGCAGGTTAACGGCACGGCGGCCTCAGGACAAGTACTAAAAGTGCAGCATCGCCATCACGTTCAGACGAGATACAGCTATAACCCCGGAACTATTCAGCTTTTTGTTTATCCAGCGCGACTTGATACAACACGTTCTTGCGTAAGCCGGTGATTTCCGCCGCCAAGGCTGCGGCACGCTTGAGGGGCATTTCCTTGAGCAGCAGGTCCAGGATACGCATGGCCTCGCTGCCGACTGCATCTTCGGCTTCCGGCGCCGTCCAGCCCGCCACCAGCACCACACACTCGCCGCGCTGCTGATTGCTGTCACCTTCGACAAACGCGCGCAGTTCCTCCAGCGGCAGCCCCTTGAGGGTTTCGAAGGTTTTGGTCAGTTCACGGGCCAGCAATGCCAGGCGCGCGCCGCCGAACACCAATTCCATATCCTGCAGACATTCAAGGATGCGGTGCGGCGCTTCGTAGAAGATCAGGGTCCGTGGCTCTTCCTTTACCGCCTCAAGGCGCGCACGCCGCCCCACCGCCTTGGCCGGCAGGAAACCCTCGAAGATGAAGCGGTCCGAAGGCAGGCCTGCCGCCGACAATGCAGCAATCAGCGCGCACGCCCCCGGAACAGGCACTACATTGATACCAGCGGCCCGCGCCTGGCGAACCAAGTGGTAACCCGGATCGGAAATCAGCGGCGTGCCCGCGTCGGAGATCAGCGCCACATCGTCACCGGCCAGCAGGCGTACGATAAAGCGGCTGCCTTCTTCGCGTTCGTTATGCTCGTGGCACGCGGCTAATGGCGTGCTGATACCAAAATGCTGCATCAACCGTTGGGAGTGCCGCGTGTCTTCCGCCGCGATCAATTTAACCTCGCGCAACACTTTCAGCGCCCGGGCACTGATGTCGTCCAGGTTGCCAATGGGCGTCGCCACGACAAAAAGCGAGCCTGCAGTGGAATTCAAAGGACCTGGAGCAGTCAAAACGCACACCTCGATGGTTGGCAAAAGCCACATTGTAGCGCGTAGACGCCTTGAAAATATGCCATCACGGCCGACGCCTTTTCAGCCGCCGATTGCCAACGGCAGCCCAATAGCAACATTTGCACGACCTAAATCGACGGTTTCACGCCAGTAACATCGCGCCTGGGCCAGTGCTTGGGTACAATTCCACGCTAATTTGATCGGTATCAGGAACACTTACATGATCGCTTGCCTGCGGCTGCTCTCCGCCCTCTGCCTCGCTGCCTTACTGGCGGCTTGCGCCAGCTCGCCCTCGTCCAGCCTTGGCGAACTTCCACGGACCCCGGATGCCAGTATCGAGCAACTGCTCGAACAGGCCACCACCGCCAAGACGCCAGAAAAGGCCGCATTGCTGCGCCTGAGTGCGGCAGACATGGCCTACAAACAGAACAATCCCGGCCGCTCATCGCAGATTCTTGCACAAGTACCCCTGGATACCCTCAAGCCAGCCGCACAAGTATTTGCCAGCACACTGGCCGCCGAACTGGCCATGGCGCGCAACCAGCCCAAAGCCGCGCTGACGGCCTTGAACCACCCAAGCCTGCAAAGCCTGAAGGATCTGCCGACCGAACAGCAGATCCGCACCGGTACCGTGCATGCCCGCGCTTACGAAGCCGATGGCCAGACCCTCGCCGCTGCCCGCGAGAGGGTCGCGATGGCGCCACTACTGACTGGCGAGGCCGCCAACAGTAATCACGAAGCCATCTGGACGCTGATTGCCGCACTGCCGGCCGAACAGCTGCAAGCCAGCGGCACCCCGATCCTGGACGGCTGGATCACCCTGGCCCAGGCGGTCAAGGGCGCCGGTACGCTGGAGCAACAACAGGCGGCTATCGACACCTGGCGTGCGCAGAATCCGGGCCACCCGGCCGCCGTGCAGTTGCCTACGCCGCTGACCAAACTCAAGGAACTGGCGAGCCAACCCCTGAACAAGATCGCCCTGCTGCTGCCACAAGAAGGCCCGCTGGCCTCCGTCGGCAAGGCGTTGCGCGAAGGCTTCATGGCGGCTCACTACCAGGCTGAACAAGCCGGCCAGAAGCCGCCGGTGATCGAGTTCTATGACAGCTCGCGCCTGACCTCCATCGACGACTTCTACGCCAAGGCCCAGGCCGCCGGCGTGCAATTGGTTGTCGGCCCACTGGAGAAGCCGCTGGTCAAACAGCTCAGTGCGCGCCCGCAACTGCCGATCACCACACTGGCGCTGAACTACAGCGAAACCGATCAAGGCCCTGCGCAATTGTTCCAGTTCGGGCTGGCCGCTGAAGACGAAGCCCGCGAAGTATCGCGCCGTGCCCGTGCCGACGGCCTGCATCGCGCAGCCGCGATGGTGCCGCGTGGCGAATGGGGTGAGCGCGTCTACAAGGCGTTCCGCCAGGACTGGGAAGCCAATGGCGGCACCGTTATGGGTGTCGAGTATGTCGACCAGCCGGTCGCCCTGGCCCAGCAGATTGCCGATCTGTTCCAACTGCGTAAAAGCGAAGGCCGCGCCAAGAGCCTGCAAAGTACCGTGGGCACCGACGTAGCGGCACAACCGTCGCGTCGCCAGGACATCGAGTTCATCTTCCTGGCCGTCACCCCGCAGTTGGCCCAGCAGATCAAGCCGACCCTGAACTTCCAGTACGCCGGCGATGTGCCGGTCTACGCAACGTCCCACGTGTTCAGCGCCAGCGGTGACCGCAACCAGTATCTGGACATGACCAACGTGATGTTCTGCGAAACACCTTGGCTGCTCAACACCACCGATCCGCTGCGTAACCAGGTTGCTGCACAATGGCCGCAAGCCAATGGCAGCCTTGGTCGCCTGTATGCAATGGGCGTCGACGCCTACCGCCTCGCACCACGCCTGGGCCAGCTCAAGGCGCTGCCGGATACACGGGTTGACGGTCTTTCGGGCAACCTGGGTATCAGCGCCAACCAGCGCGTCGATCGCCAGATGCCTTGGGCCAAGTTCGTCGGTGGCGAGGTCCAACGCCTGCCGGACACACCGCGCTGATGCCCGAGCGGACCAGCGCGCAATGCGGCAAGGATGCCGAACTTCAAGCTCTGCAACACTTGCAGCAACAGGGTCTGCGCCTGCTGGCGCAGAACTGGTTGTGTAAACGCGGCGAGCTTGATCTGGTCATGCTTGACGGCGATACAGTAGTATTCGTCGAAGTCCGCTACAGAAAACACGCACAATGGGGTGGCGCGCTCGCCAGTATCGACGGGCGCAAGCGTCAGAAGCTGATACTCGCCGCGCAGTTTTTCCTGCAAAAAGAGCATCGGTGGGCCGACGCCCCCTGCCGTTTCGACGTGGTTGCCATAGAAAGCACACCGTCTGGCAAGGCTGATCTGAACTGGCTCAAAGATGCCTTCGACAGCTGACTCACCGGACATCTTCACCGCACACTTTTGCTCTTTGCTTTGCGGGCTGCACATTCCTGTGCCAAACAGCCGCGCTACTTAAGGTCACACAGATGGACATGCAATCCCGAATTCGCCAGCTTTTCCAGGCCAGCATCGACACCAAGCAACAGGCGATGGACGTACTTGCACCGCACATCGAGCAAGCCAGTCAGGTCATGGTCAATGCCTTGCTAAACGAGGGCAAAATGCTTTCGTGCGGCAACGGCGGTTCGGCTGGCGATGCCCAGCATTTCTCGTCCGAGCTGCTCAACCGCTTCGAGCGTGAGCGTCCGAGCCTGCCGGCTATCGCCTTGACGACCGATTCGTCGACGATCACCTCGATTGCCAACGACTACAGCTACAACGAAATCTTCTCCAAGCAGATCCGCGCCCTGGGCCAACCGGGCGATGTCCTGCTGGCGATTTCCACCAGCGGCAACTCGGCGAATATTATTCAAGCGATCCAGGCCGCACATGATCGCGAAATGATTGTCGTAGCATTGACCGGACGCGATGGCGGCGGCATGGCCTCGCTGCTGCTGCCCGAAGATGTTGAAATTCGCGTCCCGGCCAATGTCACCGCACGTATTCAGGAAGTCCACCTGCTGGCGATCCACTGCCTGTGCGATCTGATCGACAGCCAACTGTTTGGGAGTGAAGAATGACCGTTAACCGCCTCGGCCTCTTGGCCATTACGCTGTGCCTCGGCATCAGCGGCTGCAGCACGGCGATCACTGCAACACGTGACACCCCTATTCAGGATGACAAGGGCACCCGCACCTTCGGCAGCAAGATCGACGACTCGTTGATCGAAACCAAGGTGGAAGTCAACGTCGCCAAAGCCGCCACGGATCTGGGCAACGGTGCGTCGCGCATCGTCGTCACCAGCTTCAACGGTGTCGTACTGCTCGCCGGTCAAACCCCGCGGGCCGATCTCAAGGCTCAAGCAGAACAAGCAGCCGCCTCGGTTCAGCGGGTCAAGAAGGTCCACAACGAATTGCAGGTCATGGACCCTATCACCCTGCTGGCCATCAGCAACGACGCGCTGCTGACCACCAAGATCAAGGCACAGATGCTGACCGACAACGCGATCCCTGGCTCGCGGATCAAGGTCGTGACAGACAACGGCATCGTGTACCTGATGGGCTTGCTGACACAGGCAGAAGCCACCCGAGCCTCCAACCTGGTACAGGGTGTATCCGGCGTGCAGAAAATCGTGAAGGTGTTCGAATACATCGACTGATGTAACCGACAGGCACAAAAAAGGGCGCCGTGCATTGATTGCACGGCGCCCTTTTTATTTCGCTGTTTACTGGTACTGCTGGTACGGGTTGCCCTGGAACTGGTTGTTTTGTTGAGGCGCCTGCTGCTGACCGCCGTATTGCTGACCTGGAATTGGCCCAAGGTTGACCTCTACGCGACGGTTCTGGGCGCGACCGTTAACGTCGGCATTGCTGGCAATCGGGTTATCCGGGCCGGCACCTCGTGCGCTCAGGTTGGCACCGTTGACGCCTTGGGAGGTCAGGTAGTTGGCCACGCTCTGCGCACGACGCTGGGACAGGTCCATGTTCAGCTGGCGGCTACCGGTACTGTCGGTGTAGCCCACGATCTGGATGGTGTTCTGGTTGAACTGCTTGAGGGAGTTGGCCAGGTTGTTCAGCGGCTGATAGAAGCTGCTGGAGATCGCGTCGGAGTTGGTGGCAAAGGTGATGTTGCCCGGCATGATCAGCTTGATCTGATCGCCTTGACGCTGCACTTCAACCCCGGTGTTGGCCATGCTCTCGCGCAGTTTCTTTTCCTGCTGGTCGGCGTAGTAGCCGTAACCCGCTGCGCCAGCACCTGCAACCACCGCACCGATCAGTGCGCCCTTGCCACGGTTGTTATGGTCGATGGCAGCACCGGCCAATGCACCGGCCAGAGCACCAAGGCCGCCGTACTTGGCGGTTTTGCTCATACCGCTGGATTCATTATTCGCCTGTCCCTGGCTGCTGCCGTCATAAGGATTAGGTGAAGCGCAGCCGGACAACAGGGCTACGGCGGTGGCGACAACAAGCAGACGACGCGGAGTGAACATGAAGAGAGCTCCTACTTTTGCATTCTGTGGTGCAGAGGACATTGGCAATGGACCAGTGCCGAGTTTTGAACACGACAAATGGCAAAAATTCCGTGACCACTCGCGCAGCTGTAACAAAAGGTTAGCCACATTACCGCTATAGAAAACGTAGCAGATCTCAGCTGAACGCGACCTGCGTTTTTGCTACAACAGATTGCCCCTCAAGCCCGCACAAATGGATTCTCGCGCATCTCCTCGCCCAAGCGCGTATCCGGCCCGTGACCGGTGACCACCGTGGCGCCCTCGTCCAGCGTGTAAAGCCGCTGTTTGATCGAGCGCACGATAGTGGCCTGGTCCCCACCCCACAAATCCGTGCGCCCCACGCCACGCCGGAAAAGCGTGTCGCCGGCGATCAGCAGCTTGGCATCGGCAAACCAGAAACTCATCGACCCCGGCGTGTGACCCGGAGTATGCAAGGCTACGCCGCAGCCGCAGGCCAATTCTTCGTCATCTTCCAGCCACCGGTCCGGCGACGGCACCGGGGTATAAGGCACGCGAAACATCTGGCACTGCATTTCCAGGTTGTCCCACAGGAACTGATCTTCCTTGTGCAGGTGCAACGTGGCGCCGGTTTTCTCTTTCAACTGGCCGGATGCCAGGAAGTGATCGAGGTGGGCATGGGTGTGGATGATGCTCACAACCTTGAGGCCCAGCGCGTCGAGGCGTGCCAGGATCAGCTCATGGTTGCCGCCGGGGTCGACCACGATGGCTTTTTTGGTGACGGGATCGCCGATGATGGTGCAGTTGCATTGCAGGGGCCCGACGGGGAAGGTTTCGCGGATGAGCGCGGGCGTTGTGGGTTCCATGGGCAGTCCTCGGGTGCAAATCAAATAGCGCTGAAGTAAACGCACTATTAAAACAGAAGGGGAGCGCTTGCCGCTCCAGCGCGAGTAAACACGCTAGCCAATCAACCTAAGCTCCTGCGCCCGCGCCACCGCCTGGGTGCGTCGCTCCACGCCAAGCTTGCTGTTGATGTGGCTGGCGTGGGTCTTGACGGTGTGCAATGAGATAAACAGTCGGTTGCTGATTTCCTGGTTGGAGCAGCCTTGGGCAATGAGTTGCAACACGGCCAGTTCCCGGGCGCTCAGGGCCTCATGGTTAGGTGACACGTCAGCCGCCACAACGACGGGCAGCAGCACCACAAGGCTCTGACTCAGCACGCCCTGGGGATCCTTGCCAAGTTGCTCGCGCATCCAGTCCGGGTGGTTTTCCAGCAGCCTCTGGAAAGGTTGCAACGCTCCTCCGGCACCGGCCTCAAGCGCTCGCGCCACTACCGGCCGCGCCTTGGCTTCCTGACCGCCGTCCAGCAGCAACTGTGCCTGCTGGGTAAGCGCCATCAAGGCAATCATCTGGCGCCCACTGTCATGGGCCTGTTGCGCCAGTGCGTCGAGCCGTTGCAATGCCGCATCGGGCTGATGGCGGATGGCATCGAGGGCGGCTTGTTGCAGCCCGATATGTTGCGGCAAATGCGGGTGGAATTCCGGCGCAGCGGCAGCCTGCTCGCCGTTGTAGGTCTGCCCCAGCCGCGTCAACCAGGCGTCGGCCAGGTCGGTGCGGCCCTGGGCCAGCCACAGCTCGCATTTGATCAGGGTGATCATCGCCAGGTAGTAGATGGGCGGCACGTCCCAGATATGCATCAAGCGTTCGGCCTCGGCGAGTTCGGCGAAGGCTTTGGAGAAATCATTGCGCCGCCCTTCGAAGCTGGCGATTACGCAATGGCCAATCAGGACGCTGATGTCGCGACAGGCGCGCGCCTCCGCCAGGCCTGCGCGCAGATGGGCGATACCGGCTTCCGGCTGATTGCGCACCAACAGCAGATAACCTTCGTACAACGACAAACGCGCACGTACCGCGTAAAGCCGCTGCGGCGCCAGCCCGTGCAAACGTTGCAGGCCCTGGCGTACTTCATCAAGAGCCCGCAGGATTTCGCCGCGTGCTTGCAATACCCGCGCACGATCGTAATGGGCCAAGGCTTCAAACAACGGGTTGCCGACGCGCTGCGCCAACTCCAGTGATTCGCGGTTCAGCCCACGGGCGCGCCACAAGTCACCATTGGCAATCGCCAGGTTGGACAGCGTCGACAGGCACACCAGTCGTTGCCCGTAACGCCGTTGCGGCAGACTTTCCAAGGCCTCGCTGCAATAACGCTCAGTCAACTCACGGTCACCCCGGCCACGGGCGATAATCCCGCTCAGCGCCAGCCACTGGGCCAGCATCGACTTTTGCGCCGTGGCCGACGGAGCGGGCAGGAAGCGACTGAGGTAGCCGGACAGTTCTTCCGCGGCATCCAACTGACAGGCCAATCCCAACGCCCAGCTGTACAGCACAATCAAACGCGGTGTGCTGATCAACAGACTGTCGGGCAAGTCCATTTTCCAGCGCAGCAACATGCCGACATTCTGCTCGGCCAGCAGTTGCTCTTCGGACAGGTTCTGCACCAGGCTGGCCGCAACGTCCAGGTGCCCGGCGCGTAACGCCTGCTCTACCGCCTCGTCGATCAAGCCTTGGCCGTTGAACCAGCGGCAAGCGCGCAGGTGCAGGCTGGCGGCCGGCAGTACATTGCTGCTCGCACGGCGGGTGCGCAGCAGGTCGGAGAATAAATGATGATAGCGGTACCAATGGCCCTGCTCGTCCAAGGGCACCAGGAAAACCTGGTGGGCTTGCAGGTAACGCAGGATCTCGGCGCTGTCATGGGCTTCGCGCACGGCGTCGCACAATTCGCCGCAGAAACGATCCTGGGGGGCCGTATCGAACAGGAACGCCTGCACTTCGGGCGGCAGGCAGTCGATCACCTCTTCCAGCAAATAATCGCGGATCAGCCCTTCCCCACCGTGCAGGTTTTGCGGCAAGGCGCCTTCGTTGCCAGCTTCGGAAGCCGCCAGCAGCCAGAAGCGCAGTCCCGCCACCCAGCCTTCGCTGCGGCGGATCAGGTTGTCGAGGGCCTCACCGCTCAGGGAACTGCTGTGGCGATCCAACAGCGCCTGGGATTCGGCATGGGTCAGGCGCAGGTCTTGCTCGTGCAACTCCAACAGGTGCCGCGACAGGCGCAAGCGTGCCAGATGCCAGTCCGGGCGCTGGCGACTGGTGACCAGTACCACCAGGCCATCAGGCAGATGATTGAGAAAAAATTGCAGGCAGCGGTCCAGCACCGGGCCCTGGGCCAGGTGATAGTCGTCCAGCACCAGCAGCAACGGCGCCCGCGTGGACAGATGGACCGCCAGCTCATCAAGCAAGCCATCCAGCCATTCTTCAAAGGCAAAAGGTTGGTGACGCTGGCGCATTTTCAGCAGGCCCAGGGATTGGGCGCCGAGTGCGGGGAAGTACTGCTGCAACCCTTCGAGCAGACGCTCAAGGAAGCGTCCTGGGTCGTTGTCCCGAGGGTTCAGGCCCAGCCACAGGCTTTGCCAGTGGGATGGCAGGCTCTGGCAGAATTCCACCGCCAACGAACTCTTGCCGAAACCCGCCGGGGCGCTGACCAACAGCAACCGCCCGTCGAGGCCGGCGCTCAGCCGTTCACACAGGCGTGGGCGCAGCACGTAGCCGTCAGGCAGCGGGGGCCTGTAGAAGCGACCTTCCAGGGTCGGGATTACCACACTGGCAGGCCCATGGATTCGGGACAGATCAGTCATCGCCGGGCTCTTGTAGAAGGCTGTTGTCGGCATTGCAGATGTCCGCAGACTAGCGGTAAAAGCAGCAGGTTTGTAGATCTTTGCAACATTTGCCTGAAAAAGAACTGCGACAAAAAATATCGCCACAAACAAAAAAGTGGGAGGGGGCTTGCTCCCGATGGCGGTGGGTCAGTCAATGCCTAGGCTGACTGTCACACTGCTATCGGGGGCAAGCCCCCTCCCACATTGGGTTACAGCTGCAGCTTAGCGAACACCGTCCTGGCGCAAGGCCGCTGGGGTGAAGTCGCTGGTGGTGGCGGTGAAGCCGAAGTCATACGCCTGCTTCTCTTCGTTCTTCATGCCCAGGGCCAGGTAGCGGCCGGACTGCAGGTCGTAGAGGGTTTCCAGGGCGTACCACGGTACTTGTTTGTCGTAGTAGTTCTCGGCATGGGCTTCGGCGACGCGCCACAGTTGGCCACGGCCATCGTAGTGATCGATCACCGCAGCTTGCCAGGTGTCTTCGTCGATGAAGAAGTCACGCTTGGCATAGATATGGCGCTGGCCTTCCTTCAAGGTGGCGACCACGTGCCAGACGCGGCGCAGCTCGTAGCGTGTCAGGTCCTGGTTGATGTGGCCGGCCTTGATGATGTCGGCGTACTTGAGCTTCGGATCATCGATCTTGTAGCTGTTGGAGGCGATGTAGATTTCTTTCTTGCCCTCCAGCTTCCAGTCGTAGCGATCCGGAGCACCGTTGTACATATCGAGGTTGTCGGAGGTACGCAGGCCATCGGCGGCAGTACCCGGCCCGTCATAGGACACTTGCGGCGCCCGGCGCACACGGCGCTGGCCGGCGTTGTAGACCCACGCCGAACGCGGCTCCTTCACCTGGTCCAGGGTTTCGTGCACCAGCAGCACACCACCGGCCAGGCGCGCCGGCGCGGTCACTTGCTGCTTGAAGTAGAACAGCACGTTGCCTGGGTTTTTCGGGTCGAAGTCCTTCATCTTGTCGCGGAACACGAACTGGTCGCGGAAGTACACCAGGCTGTAGGAACCGTTGGTTTGCGGCGTGGCCTGGGTCACCAGGCGGGTCACGCTGCCACCGCGATAACGGGTGATGTGGTTCCAGATAACCTCGACGCCCGTTTTCGGAATCGGGAACGGCACGGCCGTTTCGAAGTTCTCAAGGCCGTTGCCGCCGGACACCAGGTTGGTGGTGGTGGCGTTCTTCTTGATGGAGTCGAACACCGCCGCCGGCACGGTGGCGCCACGATGGGTCGGGTAGACCGGCATCTTGAAGGTTTCCGGGTAACGCTTGAACATCGCGTACTGCCCCGGTGCCAGCTTGTCTTTGTACTGCTCGACGTTTTGCGCGGTGATGGTGAATTGCGGCTGTTCACTGGCGTAAGGGTTGGCCAGGAAACCTTTAGAATCCACAGCCCCCGCATTGGTCGGCAGTGGCGACCATTTCGGGATGGTGCCGGCCGCGTTACCGGCCATTTCAGCGCCCATCGGGGTCAGGCTGGTGCCCAGCTTGGCGGCTTCATCCGCCGACACTGCCGCCATGACGTTGCTCGCCAGGATCGACAGTCCAAGCACACCCACGTGCAACAGACTTTTGGTTATTTTCATGTTCTGGTTCTTCCTGAAAATACAGTGTGCTTAGAAGTTCGCGCCGAAGCTCAGGGCGACGAAGTCGCGGTCATTCACCGTGCTGAAATCACCACCGAAGAAGTTGGTGTAGGCCAGGCTGGCGGTGTAGGTGTTCTGATATTCGGCATCCAGGCCAAGGCTGACGGCCTTGCGGCCTTCTTCGAAGTTGGCGCCAGGACCCGGGGAGTACCCCTTGACGTCATGGGACCAGGCCACGTTTGGCTTGAGGTTGACGCCAGCGAACACATCCGGGTATTCCCAGATGGCCCGACCGCGATAACCCCAGGAAGTGGCGGTGGTGAAGCCATCATTGTTGCAGTTAGTGTTCAAGCTATTGGCATTGGCCAGCCCCCCACCTTGTGCAGTAGACGTGTTCAAGTTCGCACAGGCGTTGTTGGGCAGCGATCCAGGGCCGAAGACAGGGTCTCGACCGTAGCGAACGTCAGACTTGCTCTCCAGTCCGCCCACATGGGTTACGCCGACTTCACCCACCAGGGTCAAGCGGCTGGCGCCCATGACTTGGTCGAAGAAGTGGGTAAAGGTCGTTTGGAACTGGCTGATTTCTTTACGCCGATAACCATGCAAGTCCTGACCGGGAGCCCCGTTCAGCAACGATGCATTGCCCAGCACCGGACCACCAAGCGGCTTCACACCCGCAAACAGAATGTCGGTGGTGCTCAGTTGAACGGGGGCGTTAGGACGATAACTAAACTCGCCACTCCACGCGGTTCCCGTAGGCAAGGTTGTGGAGAAGCTCAAACCATAAAGACGAATGTCCTCAGGGTACTCAACGAAATAATTGGAGTTACCCGCGACCACCAACGGACGCAATTGACCAGGCAGACCTGGCGTTGCGCCGGTGTATTTCGATTGCGGGGCGCCCTGGGCACTGAAGATCGGAGCGCGACTGTGGTAGTTCATGAAGTATGCGCCGAACTCTGTATCCAGAGGCTCGTAGTTGTAATGGAACGCTGCACCGAACTGACCACTGTCGCGCGCATCACGATCAGGGCCGCGGCGCACCAATACGCCCTCGTTATTGACGTCGACGCCGTTCGCGGCAAGCCCTGGCAGTACTGCGCCAGGCAGGAAGCGACGGCTGTTCAGCACTCGCAAATTGTTACTACAGCCATCGGAAATAACATCAGGCTGCGAGAAGAACGTCCCGCAGTTATCCGTAACGGTCTGGTCCCATTCCAACTGATAAAAAGCTTCCGCCGACAAGTTATCGGTCAGGGTTTGCGACACATAGAACATGTTGACCGGAATCAAGCCTTCCTTGATTTCTGCACCCGGACGACGGAATGCGGACACATCAATTGGGTTAACGGAGTTGATGCCGCCGCCAATGAAGGTGCTTTCACCCCAGCTAACGACTTGCTTACCGAACCGCACGTTGCCGGGCTGATCGGCAATGGAATAGTTGTGGTAGATAAACGCATCGAGTATCTGCCCACCGGAAGACTTGGCGCCCTCTTTGCGATTGTTATCGCTGATGTCCTTGAACTCGCGGCTCTCGTCCTTGAGTTCGAAGTCGTACCAGTACTTGCCACGCACAAATACGCCGGTATCGCCGTACTTCAGCTCCAGGTCATGAATCCCCTTGAAGATCTTCGAGAACGTTTCGCCACGTTTGAAGTTCAAGTGACCGTCATCGGAGGTCTGGGACAACCCCTTGCCACCGTTGTTGACGCCGATAAGATCCCGGTCAGGCTTGGCTGTCGACCAGCTCGCCCCCACAGAGAGCGACGAGTCAAAACTCCCTTCGATTTCACCGATATTGAAACTGACGCCGAATGCGGGCCCGGCGAGCGTAGAGGCGAGGCTGACGGCCAATGGCAATCTTGCCCGGCGCCAGAACTGGTTTACTGAGGTCATCGACGCTACTCCATGTGCATTATTGTTATGGCAGTGAGTTCTTTTGTGATGCTTGTAACGGCCGGAATACAACGATTCCAATGCCGCCCTGGCAACTGAACCTCCATGGCCCGAAGCGACGCATCCTTGAAAAACTCTGAGTAGGACTATAGCCAGCAGGGGGTACCGCTTGATCCCTCTAAAGTGTGATTCGCATCACCGACCCGTCTGCCACAGCCCTTTCGCCATGTCGGCAAAGGCCGACGCGGAGAGGATGGCTGAAAATCGGCAAATCACAAGTAGAGGCGCAAGATAGAGCATTGCCGTGCCCGAACGGGCACGGCGAGGGGCATCAGAGAGTGGACAGGAAGGTACTGTTGTTGGCCTGCCATTCGATGATGTCGATACGGATACGTTTTTTATCGAGTTTGCCGACACTGGTCTTGGGAATTTCAGTAACAACGGCGATCTGGCTTGGAATCGCCCACTTGCTCAAATGGCCCAATTCGACAAAAGGCTTGAGGTGTTCCTTGAGCTCGCGGGCCCCTATCATATGGCCATCATGCACCACCAACAGCGCAAACGGGCGCTCGCCCCACTGCGGATCGGCGATGCCCACCACCGCTACTTCGCGTACCGCCGGGTGACGGCTGACCAGGTCTTCGAGGGCCAGTGAGGAGATCCACTCGCCGCCGGTCTTGATCACGTCCTTGATGCGGTCGCGGATATCGATCACACCAAATGCATCCAGCGTGGCCACGTCGCCGGTGTGCATCCAGCCGCCAGCCCACAGCTCGGCGCCCTTCTGCGGCTCGTTGAAATAACCTTCGCTGAGCCAAGGCGCACGCAACACCAACTCGCCCTGGGACTCGCCGTCGGCCGGCAGGAAGTTACCCTCAGTGTCCATGATCGCCGCTTCCACCAACGGTCCGGGCACGCCGGCTTTGATGCGATAGGTGATGCGCTCGTCTTCGCTGCCGGCCAGCAGCTCTTCGTTGAGATGGGCGCAGGACACCAACGGGCCAGTCTCGGACATTCCGTACGCGGCGGTCAGTTGAATCCCACGCGCCTTCGCCGCCTCATACAGCGAGCGATTGAGTGCGCTGCCGCCGATGACGATTTTCCAGCCGGCAAAATCCACGCCTTGGGCGGACTTGGCGTTGAGCACCATTTGCAGGATGGTCGGCACACAGTGGGAGAAGGTGACCTTTTCCTTGCGCCACAGCTCCACCAGGTATTCCGGGTCGTAGCGGCCAGGGTAGACCTGCTTCAGGCCAAGCATGGTCGCCACATACGGCAGGCCCCAGGCGTGCACGTGAAACATCGGCGTGATCGGCATGTACACGTCGTTGGTGCCCAGCAGGCGCACGCTGTCGATGCTGCCCATGATGGTCGCCACGCCGATGGTGTGCAGTACCAGTTGGCGATGGGTGAAGTACACGCCCTTGGGATTGCCGGTGGTGCCGGTGGTGTAGAAGGTGGTCGCGACGGAATGCTCGTCGAAATCCTCGAAGTCATACTTGGGGCTGGCGGCGGCGAGCAGGGTTTCATACTCGCCCACCAGATTCGGCAGCTCGGCAGTCTTTGATTCGCCATCAGTGAGCAGCAGGGTCTTGTCGACGGTAGTGAGCTGCCCGGCGATGGCCTGGTACAGGCCCACGAACTCACTGTTGACCAGCACAAAGCGGTCTTCGGCGTGATTCATGGTGTAGAGAATTTGCTCCGGCGACAGGCGCACGTTGATGGTGTGGATCACCGCGCCGATCATCGGGATGGCGAACATGCATTCCAGGTAGCGATGGCTGTCCCAATCCATCACTGCCACGGTGTCACCGGCCTTGACCCCGGCTTCGGTCAGCACATTGGCCAGGCGTGCGACCCGTTCGATCAAGGTCGGGTAGGTGTAGCGCAGCTTGTCGCGATAGACGATTTCCCGGGTCTTTTCGTAGCGAGCACCGGACATCAGCAGGCGCTTGATCAACAGTGGATATTGGTACGCGCCTTCGGCGGGGGGAATAACACGGGTCTGCAACATACGAATCCCTTTTATGACTGCACGGTCTTGGGTGAACGATCTGCACTGTAGAGCGCTTATGTTTCAGCCAAATCAGCCAAAGGAATGATTTGCAGAGGGGGGAGAATACTGGCTTTGAGCCAGTATTCGCTTTGCCAACTGAGCAAAAAGGATCAGGAAGCAACCTTCACTAAAAGGCGAACCTTCCGACATTCGCCACGGATAGCAACTCTTTACTCTCTGTGACTTCGCCAATCCAGGGACTTATGGATGTCTCTGGGTTGCCCTATTGCAGACATCGAGTGAAGCACCATGGCGAATTTG